>JAFSXA010000100.1 GCA_017450135.1 Clostridia bacterium
AGTGATTTTTATAATATGGATCTCGGCGGTAATGCGCTTGCCGCCGGGACGCACGTGAACAACTTTATCCTCTGGCTCAACCACATAAGGCTCAGGATGAGGAGAGAGAGCAAGTACATCAACGCCGGCATCATGCTGATAGACGTAGACAAATGGAGGGAGATCGCTCCCGTGCCGGAAATACTCAGATTCATCAGCGCCAATATCCGGAGGCTCCAGCTTGCCGACCAGGACGTGGTCAATATGATGTTTGAGGGCAAAATCAGAATTTTTGACGAAAAAATATACAATCTTGATGAAAAAACCTTTGCAAGACATTCAAAAGATCCCCGCCGTCCGGGATATATCGATCTCGAATGGGTAAGAGAAAATACCGTCATTATTCACTATAACGGCAAAATAAAGCCGTGGAAAGAAAAAGAATACGATGGAAAACTCAGAGAATACTTTGAAAAATACAAAAACTTCTGATGATGAAATAAAACGCAAAAAGGTTCAGCGCGCTCAGAGGATAACGGCGATAACCGTCTGCGCGCTGATATTGGCCGCGTTTGTTTTTTGCTACATAAAATTCGGCAAGCAGCTCTATGAGATCTTCTGCAACGCGGAGAGCCTGAGGGCGTTTTTGAGCAGATTCAAGGGCTACGACCGCCTTGCTTTTGTGTGCGTCAGGGCGTTCCAGACCGTTGTAAAGATCATCCCGGCCGAGCCGCTTGAGATAGGCTCCGGAGTGCTCTACGGCACCTGGGGCGGACTGCTGTACTGCATGATCGGCACGGAATTGGGCTCGCTTGTGATAATCCTGCTGACAAAAGCCTTCGGCAGACGTATAGTCAACCTGTTTGTCCCGATGGAAAAAATCGAATCGATGAAGTTCCTGCAGGACAAGAAGAAGGTCTACGCCACTCTGTTTTTTATCTATCTCATACCCGGTACGCCCAAGGACGTTCTGACCTACGTCGCCGCGCTTGTGAATCTGAATATACCCAAGTTTCTTCTGATAACCGGCATAGCGAGGATACCGTCAATAATTACGTCCACGCTCTGCGGTGAGAACATTATCAATAAAAACTACACTTTGGCAATCGCCATTTTTGCCGTTACGGGACTGTTGGGAATAGGCGGCTCGATCATTTATAAATACATTACTGACAAACGTGAAAAGTCAGTCGCACAGGAAAATATCGAAGAACATGGAGATAATGCCGATTGATAAACAATGATATAAAAAATCAGAATAAATTCCGGTATGCGGCGGCAGCAGTGTTCTCTCTTTCTGCCCTGATGCCGGAATATTTTGCGCCCGTTTTGGCGGTCGTATGCTTCATTAAGGCTCTGAACGCAAGGGTGAAAAGCGGCGCAAAGTATACGCCCGGCTCGGTCGCGACGTCCGTTGCAATTTTTATGGCGTGGATGCTGATCGGCGCTATCTATTCGCGCTACAGGCTGTCGGCGTTTGTGAGCATAGGGCTGTGGCTGCTTATGTTCACCGGGTTTTATCTGACGTCCGAGCTGACGGACACCAAGAAAAAGATGAGAGATATCTTTTTCTGCGGCTGCATCACCTCGGGAACAGCGGGGCTCATAGGAATAATTCAGATAATATTCTTCCATTTGAATGGACCGTTCGCGGATATTATCAAAAGATTTTTTAACCCGTTCTGGCATTTCCTGGACGTTCTGATCTCAAAGCTTGTGGTGCTGCTGCCCGGATTTATCGTTTCATCCATGTCGAGAACGAAATTCCTCGTTTTCCCGACTCGGGCTTGCTCAACCTTTTCCAATCCGCTGTTTTTCGCCGCGTTTGAGGTTATGATGCTTCCGTTTACGGCGTACTGCTTTCTCTACGGCAGCAGTAAGAAACGGCGAATTGCAGGCTTCATTTGCTTTTTGCTGACGCTCGGCGGAGTGGCAAGCTCGTATTCAAGGGGGCCTTACATATACGCCGCTGCGGTTGTTGTGATACTTCTGCTTTTCGGCGGAAAAAAGGCGAGATACATCGGCGGCATGAGCATTGCGGGGCTCGGAGTCATTGCTTTCTTTGCGAGGGGAACGATCAAGCGCATACTCAGCATAGATATGTCTGAGGTCTCCGTCAACACAAGGTACAGGATATGGCAGGCCGTATTTGTGATGGCAAAACGGCATCCGATTTTCGGCATGGGAACCGGCTTCAACAACGTGCGTCAGGCGCTGCACGGCGAATTCGGTATCATGCAGCCGCACGCGCATAACATCATCTTTGAAATACTGCTGGAAAACGGGGTGATCGGCGTTGTCATTTTCGCGCTGATTTTTGTCGGTCTCCTCGTCAATTTCTACAGGCTGTACAGAATGCGCGGCGAACCGCGGACGTTTGCCATAACTCTTTTCGCGTCGATCGCGGGCTTTTTCCTGTGCGGAATGACAGACTGTCTTTTCTACGGGCTGAAGCCTCTGCAATATATGATGCTTGTTTTAGGCTTGTCGCAGGCGGCGTTTAAGCTGTATCTGGGCGATAATGAGCTTGATATTTGGAAAAGTGTTTGGATCTCAATAAAAAAACTCGCCGCAAGGGCAAAAAAGCCGGACGCGGGCAGTGAATAGAATCATCGTTTTGCTTTTGATCGGAGGTTAGCTTTGAAAACAGAGAAAAGAATCAAGACGTCAGATATCGCGCTGGTTGCTCTTGCGGCTGCTCTGATAGCGATATGCTCATGGATACAGATACCGATGAGCGTGCCGTTTACCATGCAGACATTCGCGGTCTTTGCCGTTGCGGGGTTGCTCGGCTTCAAGCGCGGCAGCGCTGCTGTTGCGGTATATATCCTCCTCGGCGCAGTGGGCGTGCCGGTGTTCTCCGGTTTTCGCGGAGGGCCGGACGTTTTGCTCGGTCAGACCGGAGGGTACATAGTCGGCTTCCTTTTTTCCGCGATGATAACAGGCTTTGCCGCCGACAGATTCGGCAGATCGGCCGTGGTTCTTGCGGCGTCCATGCTTGCGGGTCTTGCCGCCTGCTACACTTTCGGGACGCTGTGGTTCATGTACGTTTATACGAGGAATACCGGGAGCATCGGCTTTGCCTCGGTTCTTATGACCTGCGTGGTACCTTTCATTATACCGGATATCGTCAAGACCGCTCTTGCTGTTTTTGTGGTAAAAAGGGCGGGAAAGATCATACATTAGAATAACGAATTTTCCGGGAGCTGATTCGGATCGATCAGCCCCCGGTTTTTCATTTTATTCTGTTGACTGTGGATGTTTATCTCATTCCTTTGCCGCCCATGCCGCCTTGCATACCGTCGGGTCCGCCGCCCATGCCGCCTTGCATACCGCCCATGCCGCCCTGCATACCGGAGGAGTTTCCGTATATCAGACCTGACATTTCTATCGATACAGTCTGACCCGCCATTGTCAGCGAATACGTTTCGCCGTCCTTGATATCGGGTGTACTGATGACGACGGAATTATAGCTCTTGTTCGGCGAGAACGTCGCTATCGTGTTGCCCGAGCTGTCCTTGAGCACAATAGACTCAGTGCTTTGTGAGGATGAGTTGTAGAGTATGGAGCCCTGGGTGGAGCTGTCGGAGAAGTTCTGAGCCATGCCGCTCATGCCCGTCGCTATGAAGATACCGCCCGTGATCTCGGCAGTGCCGTTATAGTCCAGAGCGCCGTTGCCCGAATCGGTCGGACCTGAAACGTAGGTTTCTCCTCCGCTGACGTAGAGGTTGCCGTTGGAGTCCACTCCGTCGCCGCTGGAGTTTACATTGAGTTCGCCGCCGCTTATTTTGATATAGGCGTTTTCATCGGTTGCGAACATATCATTTTGCATCATGCCGCCGGACTGGCTCGAATCATTTCCGCCTGCCGCATTCAGTCCGTCGTCGCTTGCGGTTACCGAAATGCTGCCGCCGGATATATCGATGGTCTGACCCTCGATGCCCTCGTAGCTATCGGATATGACTATCTCGCCGCCGCTTATTACCGTGCCGGAATTTGAATGTATTCCGTCGTCGCCGCTCTTTATTGCGAACGTTCCGCCCTTGATGACTGTGTCTGAGTTGGAGTGGATCGCGTCGTCGGCGGAGTCGATATCGAAGGAACCGTCGGCGATTATTATATTACCGTCCGCCTTGATTCCCTTGAGGCTGGTATCGTCTGTCTGAGTGTCGCTCTGCTTGAATTTTCCGGAGCCGAAGAATCCGTCGGCTTTCTTTGAGGCGTTCGCGCTGCCGGAACCGGAGATGAGCTTGAATGTGCCGTCGTCTATCATTACCGTCGAGGACGCGTCGATCGCATCGTAACCGGCGTTGATGGAAAGGCTTGCTGTTTTGACGTAGATGAACCCGAGCGATTCGTCGTCCGTATTCTCAGCGTGAAGACCGTCCGTGCCGGATTTCACGGTGATACTGCCGGAGGCTATCCTGATGCTGTCGTTTGCGCTGATGCCCTTTGAGGCTGAGGTGATGCTGTAGCTGCCGCCTGCGATAACCAGGTCGTCCTTGCCGACTATGCCGTGGCCGTAAGCGGCGTTCACTGTCAGCGCTCCGCTTCCGTTGAGTGTGAGATCGGATTTCGAGAAGATGGCGGAGTCGACGTTATTGTCGTCGGTCGCCGGATATTCTCCCGTGACTGATAAGGCGTTCTTGCTGTTTTCGGCGAGGGTGATGAAAACCTTGTCGCCGGATTTTACATAGACGGGCGCCGATGAATCGTTGGTGATACTGACCCCGTTCAGCACGAGCTGCACCTTGTCATTGTCGCCGGCAGCCACGATGATCTGACCGTCGGAAAGCGAGCCGCTCAGGACGTATACGCCCTCCTTTGAGATCGTTATTGTGTTCGAGCTTATTTTTACCGAGCTGTCAGAGGACTTTGAAGCCCCGTCCGCA
>JAFSXA010000001.1 GCA_017450135.1 Clostridia bacterium
GACAAAGTGCGTATTTTTATTTTTAAAACACCTCAACAAATCCCGATTTATATCCATATAAACCCGTAAAGAATTATTTTTTAATTTATCTATAATAATCTTTTATAATCATTGCAATATCGCCGCTTTTCTGCCCTCTCGCAGTACCTTTGTACAGTTTCGGGTCAGAGAAAGCGGCGTCTTACATCCTTTCTCAACGTCTGTCTGCGTGCCGAAAATGGTTTTTCGACACGCAGAAGCGGCGCAATGACGCCGCTTATTTTTTTGCATATAATGAACTGTCGGTTTTATTTGCTCCCCTTGATCAGGTGTGACATATCCGATGTTTAATCCGGACAAATTCAGGCAAATATAATAGTGAACACAAAAAAACGGAGAGTGATAAAAATGACAGTTAAACGGGGAGATATATACTATGCCGATCTCAGCCCGGTCGTCGGCTCGGAGCAGGGCGGCGTCAGACCCGTCCTTATTGTCCAGAACGACGTCGGCAACAGATTCAGCCCTACGGTCATCGCCGCGGCGATCACGAGCCGCAGATACAAGGCTGAGCTGCCGACGCATATACATGTTGACGCTCAGGGCTGCGGACTATCAAAGGACTCTGTGGTACTGCTTGAGCAGGTTAGGACTCTTGACAAAAGGAGACTCAGGGAGAGGATGGGCAATCTCGGCGAACAGGAGATGTCGCGGATTAACAGAGCCCTCTCGGTGAGTCTCGGAATACTGAACTGAGGTCACCTCTGAAAACTCCATGCGATCAGAACGCGTCGGATACTCAGAGGTTCCCTTGAAAAAGCCTGATGGCGGAATAAAAGGAAACAGGTCAACAAATGAACCGGCATCGAAATCCATCGGTGCCGGTTTTTTGGGCTTGCTATGCCTGAAGCAGAATTATCTGCTGTTATAATCTTGTCTCAAGTATTTTCAGCTTGCCGTTGATCGTGACCTTGCCGGACGACGCCGGTACGAAGACGCTTTCGCCCTTTTTGAGGGTGAGCTGTGTGCCGCTGCATTCGACCGAGCCACCGCCCTCAAGGCAGAGCAGGGAAACAAAGGATTCACCGTCGACCTCAAATGTGAAATCGCCTGCTACCTCGAGCTCGCGCATATCGAACAGCTCGCATTTTGTGAGCATGGTGCGGCTTGCGTTTTTATATTCTTCTGTTTTCCTTTCGGACGAATCGGGGATGTCCGGCGGACAGCGTCTGACTACCTCAGCGGCCTTTTCAAGGTGCAGCTCGCGCGGCTTGCCGTCCTTTCCGAGTCTGCCGTAGTCGTAGATCCTGTATGTCAGATTCGAGTTCTGCTGCACCTCGGCAAGCACTATGCCCTTGCATATGGCGTGCAGAGTGCCCGACTCGATGAAGAAAACGTCGCCCTTTTTGACCTTGACGTGGCAGCAGATATCAAGCATCTCGTCGCTCTGAGCCGCCTTTTTGAATTCCTCGACGCCGATCTCTTTTTTGAAGCCGAGCAGCAGCTCAGCCCCGGGGTCGCAGTCGAGGATGTACCACGCCTCGGTCTTGCCGTATTCCCCTTCGACTCGCATTGCATATTCGTTGTCCGGGTGTACCTGGATGGAGAGATCCCTTTTGGCGTCGATGAGCTTTATCAAAAGGGGAAAGAATTCGTATTTTTCCCCCTTGCTGCCGCAGATACTCTTATCGGCAAGGTAGGCCTCCTGCAGGGTCTTGCCCCGGAACCCGCCGTTCTGTATCACGGACGGGCCGTGGGGATGGCAGGAGAGCACCCACGCCTCGGCGGCGGGACGCTTGTCCGTCTCTATTCCGTATTCCTCTATCAGCTTTGTGCCGCCCCAGATATTGTCGGCAACAAAGGGAGTGAGCTTAACTATTTCCACGTTGATACCTTCCTGTTCATTGTATTGAATACATTCTATATCATTTTTCGCGAATTGTAAAGGCTTTTAAAAATAAGACTTGACAATCAGAACAAATGTTCTCTATAATAATAGGTGATGCTATTGTATTTTTGAACGGAGGGATAAAGGAGAAATAAGAATTGGTAACTTTTGAACTCGGCGTTGTAAAGCAGCGGCTTCGTGACACGGAAAAAGTTCTGCTTGCCGCCGACGCGAACGACACTATCTCTTTCAGATTTCATTTTGACAGGAACTGGAGACTCTTCGGGACGAAGGCGGCGATATTCCGCAACACTTTGGGAGAATTCTATATTGTTGAGATCAGGGACGACAGGGTCACCGTGCCCTGGGAGGTTCTCACGCACGACGGCGTTATTGAGCTGTCCGTTGTGGCTTTTGACGGGGAGGATGTGCTCACGACCGAGTGTGAGGAGCTCAGGGTCGGCAGAAGCCTGCTCCCCGATGAGTACAAGCTGCTTTCCCCGAGCGAGACCCTGTTTGACAGATTCAGGCTCGAGAGCAGGGCTCAGGCATATCAGGATTACCGCGACGAGATAAACTCCCTCAAGGCGTCGTATGAGGAGATAATAGCGGAGCTTGAACAGACTGCTGCCGCGAGCGAGGGAGAGCATCAGGCCGCCCTCGCCCAAAAGAACGCTGAGATAGCGGAACTTGAATACCGCCATTCCGTTGATTTAAACGCCCTGAACACCCGCATTATCGAGCTCGGCGCTCAGCTTGACGCGGCGAATGAGGATGCAGAAAAGTGGGGGCTTGTGAACACCGCTTTGGGCAAGGCGACCGGAAGCAATCAGCCGCTCTGGGGCTTTTCCGCAGGCGAATACCGTCTGCCGGATCTCAACACAGTCGGCTTGACCGCCCTGACGAGCACAAGCATATCCTCCGATCTAAAGGAGGTCGGCTTCGACGTATCCTCCATCACGTCGCTTGAATGGCTGTATCTGAACAAGAACGGCATAGAGAAGCTGCGCCTGAAAAACGCCGGAGGGGTCACGAGCTACAGCAGCACGTTTGAGGGCTGTCAGACTATCAGGGAATTCTCCCTGGATTCGGCCTCGGGCTGCACAAGCATGCGCCATATGTTCACGAACGCGCAGAGCCTTGAGAGGGTAACTCTCGCCGACGTTTCAAATGTTGAAAACTTTGATGGTATGTTCTATAACTGCATCGTTCTGTCCCGGGTGGACGGCGTTCTCGATCTGTCCTCGGCGACGTCGGTGAACGGCATCTTTTCCGGCTGCTACAGCCTTGAGAGCATACGTTTTGAGAGGGATTCCATAGGCGTGTCGCTGGATATGAGCCACTGTATATCGCTCAACGCCTCGAGCATACGCAGTATCGCAAGGGGACTTCAGCCGGCGGCGGGAGGCACCCTGAGACTGTCGAGATACGCATTTGAAAGGGCTTATGCGACCGAGGAAGACAGGGACGAGATCTACGACATTGTGGTCAACGAAAAGGAATGGGTTTTCAGCCTGAGCTGAGGAGGTAAAAATGAAACGGGAAATTATTGAAATAAAGGAGGGCGTGTCCGCCTTTGCAGTCCCGGACAGGGAACGGGCGGTGCGCTATGAGCTCATACCCGGGGCCGGTTATGAACTTTACAGAAGAGCCGAGAATATCGCCGAGACGGGAATGCTCATCTATCCGGCCTCGTGGGGGATAGAAAGGATTTCGGCGGATATCGAGGTGGTAAAAACCGATCAGGGGCAGCCGGAAACTCTCTGAGCATATTTGTCCGGTATCTCTCATATAATTCAATAAAATAAACGTCTGCGGAGCGGCGAGGCTCCGCAGACAGAGAGAGGTATAGGATATGAGTATTGAACTGGTTACCGGCGCCTTCGGTTCCCTTGAGAACTGCTACGATAATTTTGTTGAGCAGGGGGTGGACTGCGATATCACTCTGCCCGACTACTGTCCGGACGTGATGAGGATACTGAAATGCACGGTGGAGAGCAGCGTGACCTCCTCCAAGCTTACAGGCGACAGAGCCTCCGTCGACGGCGCGGCGAGGATAACGGTCGTCTACGCCGACGAAAACAACGGTATATCGAGCTATGAGCAGGATTATCCATTCTCAAAATACACCCAGCTCCCGTCCGCTTTCGACGATGCCGCGCTGACCGTGAGCGTCAGGACGGAGTACGTCAACTGCCGCGCCGTCAGCAAGCGGCGCATAGACGTTCACGGGGTAATAAGCGTCCGCTTCCGCGTCAGCAGGATAGCTTCGGATCAGGTTATAACCGACGCGTCGGGCGACGGAATACAGCTTAAGAAAAAGACGGTGGACGGCTCAGAGGCGGTGTGCAGGACTGCCAAGACCTTCCGTTTGGAGGAGGAGGACGCCATCGGCGACGACAAGCCCGCAGCCGCAAGGATCCTTTCGGTCTCGTCCGCTCCGGTCCTGACCGAGTCAAAGCTCATCAAGGGAAAGATACTCATAAAGGGAGAGCTTGCCGTCAGGGTCTGCTATATTGCTGACGGTGCGGTGAACGAGACTGTCTGCGCCGATTTCAGCCTGCCCTTCAACGAGATAATAGAGGCTGAGAATGCGGACGAGAGCTGTGAGCTCGATATCAGACTGAACGCCGACAGGACCCAGGCGGAGCTTAAAGCCGACGGCGAGGGAGCGCTGAGATATATTTCGCTCAGCGCGGACGTGACTGCGGACGTCACGGCATACAGATCGTGCAGCGTCAGCGTGATAACCGACGCATATTCCACCGGCAGGGATATCAGAACAGGGTACAGGCTGATGAATTTCGTCAGGCTCTGCCGCGTGATAAACGAGAGCTTCATGTGCCGGGATCAGCTCGATCTCGCGTCGCTCGACCCTCAGCGGATCTTTGCGGTTTCCGCCGGTAAGCCCGAGAGCAGGGAGACCTTCGGCGAGGGCAGGATTACGGTGGAGGGGAAAATACCCGTCAGTATCATTCTTATCGGCAGGGACGGCGTGCCCGTGTACTGCGAGAGGGAAGCGGCGTTTGAGTTTTCCCGTCCGATGGAAACAGGTGAGGATATGTACTGCGACAGCGACGTGACCGTCACCGGCTGCTCCTGCTCCATGTCGTCGGACGGACGCGCCGATTTCAAGGCGGAGCTGTATATCTCAGCCGCTGTTTTCAAGAGGACGGGCGAGAGGATAATTGTCTCCCTTGAGGCCGACGAGACCTCGGCTGAAAAGAGCCGCACGCCGTCCCTGACCGTTTACTTCTGCGACGGGGACGAGAGTCTCTGGGACATTGCAAGGAGGTACAACACCACGGTACAGGATATCGCGCGTGAAAACGATATCACGGGCGATTCGACGGGTGACAGAAAAATGCTCCTGATCCCGGTCAAATAAAGTGTTGCATTTCAGACCCGATGATGATAAAATAAATTAAGGTTGCTAAAAACTTGAAAAGATCGGGTGAAAAAAATGGGACTTAAAAGCATCGACAGCAAAGCCGAAAGCAAGGGCTCGGGAGTTCAGACTCTATGGCAGTTTGTCAAATTCATATTTGTCAGCCTGTTTGCCTGCCTTGTGCAGTTCTCTCTTGTCAATCTGATACCGCTGATTCCCCGGATAAGGGAGCTTTACGGCACACCCTTCGAGTGGTTCGTGTTCAGCTATCCTGTCACGCACAGCCCCGAGGGAGCGGTTGTCTCCGGCGGACTGGGGTACTTTATCGCGTTCAACACGGCTAATATCGCCGCCCAGATCGCAGCGTTCTTTATAAACCGGGAAAAAACCTTCAATTCCTCCTCCAATATCGCGAGAACTCTTCCGATCTATATTGTTTTCACGGTGGCGCTGCTCTGCTTCTCAGCGTGGTTATCACCGACGCTCAATTCCCTGTTTGCGGCAAACTGGGGCTGGTCGGACGCACTTTCGAGGAACGCCGCCACGGCAGTCTGTTCCGCGCTGCAGTTTTTCATCTATTTTCCGGTAGATAAGCTTCTGTTCAGAAAAAAGAAAGAAGCTTGATAACAGTTCTGTCAGTGGGGAGGAATGGTAAAAGCAAACGTCAAACAGCCGCTAAACGATAGTTATAAAATGAGAGGAGTATTAAAATGTCAATTTTTTCCAAGATCATAGCGTTTTTCACGTTTTTAGGAGTGTTGATCGGCGGTAACCTCGGTATACCCGTCAATCCGTATACCACTGAGGATACCGGCAACAAGATCCTGTTCTTTTCCGATTATCAGGGATCTGACAGGGCGGAGCATTTCACCGCCATCCTCGATCAGGTTCCCGAGGAGCCGGGTCTCATAGTCGGCGGCGGAGATTATCAGTCCCTGCTCGGACCCGCGATCATGTCCACATACGGCATCTATTCCGTCAGGAAGACCGTCGCTGAAAGATGGAGCGACGAGATCCCCTTCATTCTCACTCAGGGCAACCATGATCCCAAGTCCTCCAAGGGTCTTACAAAGATGGGGCTCTATGAGTTTGACGAGTATCTGGTATATGAAATACCGATGGCAGCCTTCCCCTGGAAGCAGGGCAAAAAGAACAAGGCTGAAAAGACAGTTAAAGAGACTGCGGCAGCCCTTGAAGAGACGTTCTCGAACCTTGCCGCTAAAGGTGAGGACAGACCGGTATTCGTCGTTACCCACGTGCCCCTTCATAAGACGAACAGAGCCTCCAGCAAGGACAACGCATACGCAGGATACATATTTGACGTGCTCAATAATTACGGCAAAAAGCTCGATATAGTCTTCCTTTTCGGCCACAATCACAGCGGCACCTACGATGATTATATCGGCGGCTCGGTGAACTATATCGCCAAGGGCGGGGAGATCTATATTCCGGGCAGAGACGGGGCAGAGACTCTCAACTTCACCTATACGAACTGCGGCTACGTCGGCTACTCGGACAATTCGGTCTCCGAAACCTCCACAAATACGCTCACGGTATCCTTCATGACGATCGAGGAGGATTATATCACAATGCAGCGCTATTCCGAGGACGGCGCATACTACGACGAGCCCATCGAGATCGAGCTTGACAGATAAAAACCGGGCATATCGGTAATATATCATTATTAAAAACAAGGTGCAGAAGCTTCGTGATTTCCGCACCTTGTCTTTTTTATTCTGTTGTACCTGTGTTCAGAGCCTTGCGCACTGTTGAACATAATATTGCTTTAATTCAAAATAACCGTAAAAGTTGTTTCTTCATCAATTTCGCTTTTGACGGAAATGGTTCCGTTGTGTCTTTCAACAATGGATTTTGCTATCGAAAGACCGAGGCCGAAGGAGTTATCGTTCCTTGAACTGCTTGAGGTATAAAACCTTTCAAAAATATGAGGAATATCTTTTTTGGCGATGCCTTTCCCCGTGTTTTTGACCTCAAATAAACAATGATTGTTTTTCTTTGATAATGCAATTGTCACAAGACCGAGCGGTTCAGTGTTTTTTATCGCATTATCAATCAATATAACGGCAAGCTGTTTTAACTCATTTTCATCTCCGCGCACGGTAATGCTTTCTTCAATATCATACTGATAACCGATCTCCTTTTCAAATGCAATACTTTCATAAGTCAGGGAAATCTCTTTTACAATATCGGAAAGCAGACAGTCGCTTTTATCCCTCAGAGGAACTTCTTCGTATCTTGACAGTGTGAGCAGGTTTTCGATCAGGCTGTTCATCCTGTCGGTCTCCGATAAAATATTCTTCAGATGAATGTTTTCGCTGTCCATATTTAACGCCTGCGCGTTGATACTGATGACGCTTATAGGCGTTTTCAGCTCATGGCTTGCATCGGAAACGAATTGTTTTTCTCTCTCAAGCGCCTTCCTTGCCGGTTCGGTAATGAACTTTGAGAGAAAAAAGGTCAGCAGCACAAGGGAGATTATTCCAAAAAGGATCAGTGCGATCGTACTCAGCACACGGGCGGCGGAATTGTTCTTGACCGATATATCCTGAAGGACGATCAGCTTATTCCCGTTGCCCAATTCTTTTACGGTAAACACATAGGATTTATAATTCATTTTGTCTGACTTTTGCGATAATATCTTGTCGATTATTGTCTGATTTACGGGCTTTGATTTTCCGTTTCCTATTTTCTGTTGCGACAGGATCTTACCGTTTTTATCAACAATTATGCCGACGATCAGGCTGTCTTCGTCTGCTATTTCTTCGGTAACATACTCATCGTCATTCGTCAGCAGCACATTTGTAAAAACACCGCTGTCGGCAATGTGTTCAAGCGTGCTTGACGTATCAACGACGTTACTGTAATAATCATTGGCATAGTTTATGGCGAAAAAAGCCGCAAACAGAATCAGCATCAGCGACATTGTCACCGCCATAAATTTGATCCGTAGTTTTTTTACCATTTTATTCGCCCTGCTCCAATGCGTAGCCGATGCCTTTCGTTGTGGTGATTCGTGCTTTTGATTCAATGTATTTCAGCTTTTTTCTTAAAAATGAAATGTATACATCCAGATTATTATACTCAGGCTCCTCATCAAAGCCCCATAGCTTTGCAATAAGAGAATCTCTTTGAAGTATCTTCCCTTTGTTGATCATTAAGTATTCGAGAAGCTGATACTCTTTTTTAGCAAGCTTTATCGATTTTTCTTTGCCGTGCAGCTTATAAGTGCTTTTTTCAAGGCAGATATCATATGCCTCCGTTTTGTCAGCTTTTAAGGCGCAGGTCTTTCGTGTCCTTGTTCTGATTCTTGCAAGAAGCTCTCCCGCATCAAACGGCTTCGTGAGGTAATCATCCGCCCCGGCATCAAGCCCGTTTATTATGTCTTCAGACTGGAATTTTGCAGTCAGCATAATGACGGGTGTTGTTATTCCTTCGGCTCTTGCGTTTTTGAGGACGTCTATTCCGTTGATTTTCGGGAGCATTATATCAAGCAGTATCAGATCATATAAACCGCTCAGAATATAATCAAGTCCGTCCAGGCCGTCATATACGGTATCAACCTCATAGCCCGCATTTTTCAGTATTTTATTTACACCCTCGGCAATTCTCTTCTCGTCTTCAACTATAAGTATTCTCAAAAAAATCACCTGCCGTCATATTATTTTACGCCGCAATCTTTACAAAAGGATAAACTGTATGAGACTTAAAAAACGTTAAAACTGTTTTTTGAATTCCGCCAGCGATCGATTCCAGCTCTCATAGTCCGGATCCGATCTGTGATCGGCCATCCGTTCATTTTTGGAAAAGAGCTCGCCGAGATAACGTGTCACCTTTGATGCACCCGCATAATTGAGGTGATCGCCCTTGTCACGTGTATCTTTTTCCCAGTTTATCGGTATTTCCTTTTGCAGCAGGTTCATATCGATATACTCGAGCTTAAGCTCGTCTGCAAGCTGTGTGATCCCGTTGTGCTTTGCCATATCCCAGTTTTGGGTGCTCGGTGTGCTGACAAGAATCAGCTTTGCCCCCTTGGATTTGCATTTTTCATTTATGTTGCTGATGTAATTCTTGTTTAACGCGCTGACTTCTTTTACGGTTTTATCTGCTTTCATATATCCTTTTACTGACGCAGGGTTTACCGCATCAGTATATTTATAACCCTTTGCATAATCCTTAAGCTCATTTTTGTTTTTCTGTGTAAAAATATTGTTGCATATTGATTTCCATCTGTCATGATAAAGAAATACGGGAAAAACCATATTCGCTTTCTGCAAAAAGGATGCGTCAAATGAAGCCTCTCTGAAAATTGTATCTGTTTCCAGAATCACATATTCAGGCGTTTGCCTTTCCAGACAGGTCATCAAATAGCTTTCTGTATTGTCCAGCGTCTGTGCCGATGTACCGCAGCAATAGGATGTTATGCCGTATTGTTCCCATAAAAGCATAGGAACAAACGCGGAATAGGCTTCGCTGTCGCCGAGGAACAATACGTCTATGGTGTTTTCTTTTTCGCCGATGATCCCGTTGTTTTGGTCAATATCGGTATCCGCAGCATTCAAACCGTTTTTCGGGACAACAAGCCTTGACAAGCCAAGCAAAATAACAACAAATATAATCAAAAATACAGTGATGTGAAGTATATGCTTCAGATAAACTTTCAAACACTATACCTCCTAAAACTGCGCATACAACGGATCAACCGCGGCATAGCCTATGCCGTATGCACCGAACATAATAATATACGCCATCATAGCGTAACAGAAGCCCCAGCGGACCGCCACATTCTTTTTCTCAACGGTTGCCCGGACAGAGATCCCTCTTTCATGCAATATGCTGACCGCAAAGACGATCAGAAGCGTCACTGCAATTATAATACAATCATACATATCCAGGCCGAGCTTCCTTATGAGCGTGCCGTCCACAGCGCCGAAGTGAAAATCAGAAATCATCCGGCAAAACATACGCCAGCCGTTTCTGAACCCGTTTGCCCTGAAAAACAGCTCGCCGATCACAACAAGCAAACCTGTGCGCAGCATCTGAAAAATCTGATATGCGGTGTGCTTCGGATCGATTTTTATTGCTTGAAAGAATTTTCGTGAGAGCGGTTTGATCAGGCTGCCGCTCAGGATAAGTGCAAAATGATACAGTCCGAAAAAAATGTAATTCCATGCCGCGCCGTGCCAAAGCCCGTTTGCCAGCCAGACGCAAAACAGCGCTGCGCTGCCTGCAAGCAGCGGCCCGTAATGATTGCCGATTTTCTTACGCGCGGAGGAGGTCAGCTTTTTCATTTTTGCAGAACCTGTGATAGACAGAAAAATGTAATCCTTAAACCATGTACCCAAGGTGATATGCCAGCGCGTCCAGAATTCTGAAATGCTTTTTGAAAAAAACGGTTGCCTGAAATTTTCGGGGAGAGATATACCGAATATCTGCGCTGTGCCTATTACCACATCCATAGAGCCCGAAAAGTCCATATACAGCTGGATCGTATAGGCAATTGCGCCTATGGCAACCATACCGCCTTCAAATTTTGTGTAATTATCAAAGATATTTGTAACAAAGGGGTTTAATCTGTCGGCAATTATCATCTTTTTTATCATTCCGAACATTATTCTCTGCATACCCAGCTTCAGGTTCCGGAGGCTGAGCCTGTCCGCATTCCAAAGCTGCATCGCTGTTTGAGAATATCTGATGATCGGACCCTCGACAATCTGCGGAAAAAAGCTGAGAAACAGAGCAAGCCTGACCGGGTTTCTGTCTGCTTTTACAACGCCTCTCCTGACGTCGATGATATAAGATAATGCCTGCAAAGAAAAAAATGAGATACCGACAGGCATTATATAGGACGGGACAGGTATCCGAAGGTCGAGTTTTAGTGCGTCAAACAATGTATTGATGTTTGTTGAAAAAAAAGAAGAATATTTCAGGACGAGCAATGTGCCTATAAGTAAGATCACCGAAAAAGATACAACCGCGTTCTGCTTCCTTTCAAAACGCTTTTTTCGGGGTTTGCGCTCTTCGCGCGGCAAATCAGACAAAGCACGGCGCTGCTCATCCTGAAGACTATTCAGCCAAATACCGCAATAATGCATTATAAGAACAGCGAAAAGTAAATAAACGATCAGTTTTCCGCTTATCAGCCAAAAGAACAACATGCTTTCGGTCAGTAAAACATACTTTTTCAGCTTTTTCGGAGCAATGAAATATAATAGTATGGATACCGGCAAAAACATGAATAAATATGAAACTGAAAAAAAGGAGGATAGTTTGCTTACTGCTCCGGCAAGCAGAAACGATGACGACTGCATATCAATAATCCTCTTTTAATCTCAAAATCAAATCCATGATTTTCTTCGCAGAGTTAAAATTGTTCTGATTGATCTCAATCGTGGGTATCGTAATATCATACTCCTCCTCCAACTCGGATACCAGTGAAAGCAGCGCAAGTGAATCAAGAATATGTGCGTCGATCAGCTTATCACACGTTGCATAATCAACGTCGGGTTGTATGTCCTCTAAAATTTCATAAAGTCTTTCCATTTTCTTTTATCCTTTCATTTTGTCATAATTTGGTGAGTTTAAAACATCTGTTTCAAATGTCCGCCGGACACAAACAATATCGCCGCCTTCTTTTTTTAAGTATATTTCGGGAAGCTCTCTGCTTAAAAAAAGCGATATGCCTTCTGTCATACAATAAGCTCCCGAGTTTTCAAAGCAGAGAACATCACCGACATTCACCGGCGGCAGCAGCATATTTTTGACAATTATATCGTTCATTGAGCAGAGCGAACCGCATACAGACCATTCTTTTTCTCCCGGTTCATTTTCCTTGCCGACAACAGATACCATCGGATGCTTCATAGCCATGGACTGCCCATAGTATGTAATGTGATGCATACCTCCGTCAACCAGAAGATACGGCTGCCCGCAGTTTGTTTTCATATCCACAATACTTGTGAAGTATTTACCGCAAGACGCCGCAATGCTTCTGCCGAGCTCGAGTGTAAGGACGGGCTTGTTGCGCATCGATTGAAGGATATCGTTAACGGCGCTTAAAAATGCATCCTCGTCAAACATATCCGATTCAAAATAGGCAACCGGAAAGCCCGGACCGTATTCCAGCTCTTCCGCTTTGAACCCTGAGTTTTCTTCCAGCTTTGTCAAAAAGCAGTCAAGCATTTCGATTTCCCGTTTTATTTTTTTTACAGAGCTTTTCTGTGTGCCGGAAAAAAACTGAATGCCGATGATATGAAGATATCGGTGCTCGTTCCTTTCGCTGATAAGCGACTCTATCTCTGAAGCGTTCAAACCGAACTGGCTGTTGTTTGTAAGGCGCAGCAAAACCCGGACTGTCCTTTTATACTTTTCAGAAAGCTCCGACAGCAATGTGAATTGCCGCATGGATTCAATCGTGAAAATACCTGAAAAGCTTTCATCTGCGACCATTTCTTCTATTATTTCAGGCGTTTTATAGACTCCTGAAATCACAAGCTTCTCCGGGTCGATCGCCATGCTGACGCAAATACGCGCTTCTCCGGGGGAACAGCATTCGAACCGGTCAACATCATGTCCGATTTCCTTAACAATAAACGGATTTGCTTTCACCGCATAGCACAAACGCGCTTGATCCGGAAGACGTTTTTTTAAATATTCGATACGTTTTTTCAACACTGCGGCATCAAACAGATAATAAGCGGGTTTTCGGCTGCTGATGCCGTTTGCTTTTTGTTCCATTGGAGCTTCTCCTTTACAATGCAGATAATGCGTTCCTGTCAATTTTTCCGTTTTTGTTTAACGGCAGCATTTCCAGTTTTCTTATATATCCCGGTATCATAAACACGGGCAGATTCTTTTTCAGCTCTGCGATAAGAGCGGTTTTATCGATTGTCCCCACATAAAACCCTTTCAGACGCGATTTTTCCTTATCAAAAATACACGCGCAGCGCTCAACTCCGTGTATTGCGGAGATCCCTTTTTCGATTTCATCAAGCTCGATACGGTGTCCCATATGTTTGATCTGGTGATCCTTTCTGCCGCAGAACATCAATTCATGCTCCGGGTTATAACAACCGGAATCGCCCGTACGATATATGGTGTCGTGAAATGCGGGGTTCAGCGGATTCTCGGTAAACCGCTTTTCATTTTCATCCCGTTGATAATAATAGCCGAGCGCGAGCGCCGTGCCTCTGACGACGATCTCACCCGTTACGCCGGGCTGTGTGATCCTTTCGTCATTTTCGTTGAGCAAAAATACGTCCTCGTTCGGAAACGGCTTCCCGATCGGGATACCGTTTTCATAGTCTCTGCCGGTGTCTAAAATGTGATATGTGCAATTACAGGTGATCTCCGTCGGCCCGTACAGGTTTACAAACTGCGCTTCGGGCAGATGCTTCTTCCAGTTCTGCAGATGCTTGTACGGCATGGTCTCTCCGCTGAACAACACTTTTTTAACCGTTTCCGGCACTCTGTATTCCAGCCCGTGGAATGCGCTGATCAGACACAATGCGGATACCGCCCAGATCATGGTCGTTATTCCTTTTTCACACAGATAATCGATAAGCTTTTGCGGGATCGAAAACAATTCACGGGGAACGATGACCAGCTTTGCTCCCGTGCTGATGGCTGAATATATATCTTTCACAGATACGTCAAAATCAAACGGCGCCTGATTTGCAAGAACGTCATTTTCCCTGATCTGGAAAATATCCGTAAAGTAATGGATAAAATCGATCACGCTGCGGTGGGATACGACTATTCCCTTCGGGACTCCGGTCGTGCCGGAGGTGAAATTCAAATACAGCGGGTCAACATCGATGCTTTTTTCCCTTATTTCACTCAGCAGCGAATTATCAATCTGACTGTTTTTGAGAGCATCGATACGGTACACGGCCGCGCCCGGAAACAATTCTTCCGCTTTTGAATACAGCTCGGCCGAGGTAATGACTGTTCCGGCGCCGAGCACCGACTGCATCTGTTTGATACGTGCGGGCGGAAGCTCGGGGCTGATATGCGAGTAAAACGCACCGGCATACACGCCGCCGAAAAAAGCGCACAGCGCATCAATGCCCTTTTCCATATACACGGCGATCGGTTCCTTATTGACAGCGTTTCTTGCCAATTCAGACCCTACCGATTTGCAGCTTTTTAGAAAATCGGCGTATGTGATTACAAGGGATTGTTCCTCGACCGCAATTTTATCGGGATGTTTTTCAGCACTGTTTTCAAGATATTCCAGAATGTTTATCATAATTCGGCTCCAAAGCAATAATCAAGATTTAAGCATATATATGCATTGTACTATGCTATTCTTAAAATAACATTAAATCGACACAATAATTTTAGGCAAAACCATAAACCTTTTATTTCTTACTCCTTTTGGCGTGAAAATGCACCCCCGGTGTCGGACATTGTATCACTTTGTCGGCTTTTGGGGTGCATTTGTTTTTGATTTCCGCACCTTGCTGTTTTTTATGCCTTAAATACGGTTTTATCAGAGCCCGAGATCCTCGAGCCAGTAGGCGTTGGAATATGCGACGGAGCCGTCTGCGCCGGTAACCTCGACCTTTACGAGCTTGATCCCGTCGCGGTACTTGAATTCGCCGCAGGTGAGGGGTTCGCCGGGGAGCGCGTTTATGCTTTTTGCGTTCCTGCCCTCGGTGGTGAATCTGATGCTTCGGGCGGGCGAGCACTCGACGTGCACGACGCCGTCCTCTATGTAAAGCTCCCTTATCTCCGGGCCGGTCGAGGCATAGCACTGCCTCTTTTCAAGGGCGTCCATTATGCCTGCATAGCTGAAATCCGAAGTCTTGATGACCGTCCAGCCGCCGAAGGAATCGTTCTGCTCCTCATCAAAGGCGCAGGGGTTGTGGTTGTCATCCGTGGCGGTGTAGCAGATCCTCTTTCCCTGACGCAGGAGGTGCTGGTAAATCAGCTCCGTGTTCGCGTGAAAGCCGTCGTTTGCACTGCTTGTATTGAATATCTCACATCCCCATATGCCCTCGAGATCCCTTATGTCGTCAAGCGTCTGCAGCGACCAGTTGGGATGGTTGTACTGGACAAGAAAGCCCTTTTCGTTCATCTCTCGGATGTAGGCGTTGATCGCCTCTGTGTCGTAGTAGTCGATGTCCGGGTCAACGTCACTGTAATCCCTGTCGGGATCCCTGGCAAAGCAGCAGAAATGGTAGCATTTCCTGTTCTGCCAGTCCGTGTCCTCCGTGATGCCGGCCTCAAAGGAGTTTATCGCTATAAAGCTGTCGTCGGTCAGCTCGTTGTGGCGGTAGAATTCGTCATGATCCGTGTAGGCTATTACCGAGTAGCCCCTCTGCATATAGGCTTCCTTCAGCGCCTCAACAGTTAGGTTTCCGTCCGAAAACACGGAATGACAGTGGAGATTCGCCTTGTAGAATCTGCCGTCTTCGGGCAAAAGATATGTTCGCATTATGATCACCTCCCGGAGATTATAACACTCCGTGGATCGTATTTCAATATCTCGGGCGGCAATAGTTGCGCCGTTCGATTCCCCGTCGTCGGCTTTTTTAATAAAAACAGTTGTATTCCAAAGGAAAATATAGTATAATATCTGCGATTGTGCATCGGATAGTTGTTTTCGGCGTCCGGCGCAGGATCGATTATGCTATTATTCTATTTGAATGAGGGAGTCTTTTATGAGTTACTATATCGGAGTCGACGGAGGCGGAACCAAGACCGCATACGCTCTGTTCGACGAAAAAAAGAATCTTATCAAGCTGGTCAAGGGACCGGGCAGCAACCATGAGAATATGGAGGGCGGCTTCGACGAGGCTGCCGACATAATCTGGGACGGGATCAAAAAGCTCCTTGCCGAGGCTGAGGTATCCTACCGCGACGTCGGCTACACCCTTATGGGTCTGGCGGGTATCGACCATCAGTTCCAGCACGACGAGATGAAAAAGCGCCTGCTCGATTACGGAATGGATAATTTTGAGATCTATAACGACGGCTTTATAGTCATCAAGGCAGGCTCTACCGGACCCGCCGCCATCGGCTACAACTGCGGCACCGGCACCTGCTGCAACGCTATAGACAACGACGGCAGGATGCTCCAGCTCGGCGGACTTTCCGAGTTTTCGGGCGACGAGGGCAACGGCCACTGGATAGCCGCGAGCACGTTCAGAGCCATATATGACGACGTCTATCTCGGCCTGCGCAAAACAGCATTGACGAAGATGTTCTATGACGAGTACGGCATTGCCTCCAGGGAGGAGTTCCTTGCCACGGTATCCCGCTTTGAGGAGGAGGACGCCGACAAGTTCATCATGAGGCTCATCGATTTCTTCTTTGACGCCGCGAGGCTCGGCGACAAGGTCGTCCTCGATATAATTGACGAGATGGCGGAGAGGGGAGCCGCGCTGATAACGGCTCATCTCAACACCCTGAATTTCACGGACGACGTGGTCGAGGTCGTGCTTTCCGGCTCAATACATACCAAGCTCCCGTCTGATATCTACGTCAGCGCCCTTACGGAGAAGGCTGCGCTCAGGAGCGGCAGAAAGCTCAGATTCATCAAACTGACACAACCGCCTGTAACAGGCTGTGTAAACTGGATATTCCAGCAATATATATAAGAAAGGATCTTAATATAATGAAAGAAATCACAGTAGCAGTCATCGGATCAGGAAGCACCTATTGCCCCGAACTGGTAGACGGTTTCCTTAAAGCCTCGGATTCTCTGAAGCTCAAGAAGATCTCGTTTATGGATATAGACGAGAGGAAGCGCACCATTGTCGGCGACCTCTGCGTCAGAATGCTCAAAAAGGCGGAGGTCGACTGCGAGGTCGTTATGACCGACGACCTTGATCTTGCCCTGCAGGGCGCGGATTTTGTCGTCACTCAGATCCGCGTCGGTATGCTTCAGGCACGTTATCTTGACGAGAGCATACCCAGAAAATACGACCTCATCGGTCAGGAGACCACCGGTATCGGAGGTATGTTCAAGGCGCTGAGGACCATCCCCGTCATCAAGCATATCTGCGACAGGATCGAGGCTATCTGCCCGAACGCGTGGCTCATCAACTTTACCAATCCCTCGGGCATCATCACCGAGTTTGTGCTCAACAATACGAACGTCAAGAATATCGGACTCTGCAACGTTCCGATAGATATGCTCGACGACGTCAAGGAGATAACCGGAGATGACGTTGATATCACATACGTCGGACTCAACCACCTGAGCTGGATATCCTCCATTAAAAAAGAGGGCAAAGAGCTCCTGCCCGGGCTCATTGAGTCGGGTTTCTCGCCCAAGGTCATGGCGAACATAAAGGACGACGGCTTCGATCTGGAGTGCCTGAGGGCCATTCACGGCATCCCGTCGTCATATCTCCAGTATTATTACTGCAGGAATGCTAAGCTCGAGCATCAGAGGAGCGATCCCAAGACGAGGGCTCAGGTCTGCATGGAGATAGAGGAACAGCTGCTTGAAATGTACAAGGACGAGACACTCTGCATAAAGCCCGCTCTGCTTGACAAGAGGGGCGGCCACAAGTATTCGCTCGCCGCGGTATCGCTTATCAATTCACTTGCCAATGACGTCGGCGATATCCAGGTGGTCAACGTCAAGAATAACGGCGCGCTCGACTTTATGGATGACGACGACGTTATCGAGGCGCCCTGCTATATCACCGCAGAGGGCGCAAAGCCGATCAAGGTCGAAAACTTTGACAATGAACATATGATCGCGCTTATGAGAGTAGTCAAGGCCTATGAGAAGTATACGGTCGAGGCCGCAGTTACAGGCTCCGACGCCGCAGCCATCAAGGGTATGCTCGTCCATCCCCTTATCGGCGACTGGGAGAAGGCGACCAAGTGCTATGAGGAGCTCAAGCAGGCTCACAGGAAGTATCTTCCGGAGTTTAAGTTTGACGACTGATCAGACTCAAATAGTTTTTCGGCGGTCCCGGGGTCATTCCTCGAGGCCGTCGTTTGTTATAAAAAACAAAATATTGCTTTGTAAAAAGTGTCAAAATTTATATTTTTTTATAAAAACTATTGTAATTATTAACCAATTCGGATATAATGTAAAAGGTGGGTTGGAATAATACCCCAAAGGAGTGATCAGCGTGAAGAGAACAATAAGTATCATTTTATGTATCAGTCTTTTCCTGTGCTTGCTCAGTTCCTGTGCGCTGAGCGATTCTGCCGGTGCCGAGAGCACAACTCCGGTCGCGACGGAGAACAGCGGGACCACACAAGAGACGACGACTGAAGCGGAGACCGAAACGACGACAGAAGCCCCTACGGCTCCGACAACCAAGGCGGAGACGACGAGTCAGACGGCTAAGACTTCTGCTCAGGCTCAGAAAAAATCTGCATCCGCATCTAAAAAGACAGCTTCGGCGTCCTCTGTGAAAAATACGACGTCTTCGACAACAAAGAAGAAGACGACGACCACTACGACAAAGAAGAAAACAACCACCACTAAAAAAACAGCTATTTCCACCAAGCCGAGATCCGGCTCGCCTTATAAGGAGATATCACCGTCCTCTGTCAAGAATCACGGTATAGGTACGGTCGTCAGAGCCTGGTCTGCATCGAAAAACGGCGTCAGCGTTGAGATACAGAAGATAAAGTACGGCTCGAAGATAACGCAGAATTTCCGCAGAGCCATGGCCGACCCGGGCATGGACGTCACGAGCAAGACGGTCACTTATCAGCCCTACTGCAACGTGGCTATCATCAACTGCTCGCCTGAAAGGCTTAAGGTGGCTACCAGTCAGCAGCTTTTCGGCAAGAAGACAAGCGACGTTCAGCCCATGGCTAAAAAGGTCGGCGCCCTCGTAGCTGTGAACAACGAGTCTATAGGAGATTATCCCGGCACACACGCCAGGGTAAGGAACGGCAAACGCTACGGCACGTCCGACGGCTCCACCAGCCGTATCCTTCAGATGTACAGAGACGGCACATGGAAGCGCGGAAACGTCTCGTCTGCAAATGTTAATTCGCTTATCAATCAGGGCCTTTATAATACTATCAGATATCAGTCCGATATTATCTGGGACGGTAAAATAGAGGCTACCGCTGAAAAGGGCAATTACTATCACAACACTGTTATCATCGGCAAGATCGACAGTACGCACTATGTATTCGCTGTCGGTGAGTTCATGCCCAAGAAGGATGTTGCAAAGATACTCCAGTCCTTCGGCGTAAAGTACGCCATAGCTCAGAACGGAGGCAACTGCTCGTTCCTTTACGGCGACAGGATAGGCAACACCACGGGTTCCAAGGCGACCAAAATCAAGGATATCGATAAGGTCAACGTTCTTGAGACGGAGTTCTTTGCCGCCCACGGAATGCTCGGTAAGAACAGCAAGGGCCAGCAGAAGCTCGGCGGCCCGTGCTCTGAACCGGATATCCTCTATGTCGCATGACAGGTTTGCACGTTCGTGAAGCAACCTGAATAACCTGTAAATAATAAACAAGGTGCAGATTTTCGAAAGCTTCGATCTCTGCACCTTGTTTTTTTCGGTTTTTTGTCCTTTTTTACCGTCTGTTTTTATTCGCCCCTGTGCTGTTTGATCTTCTTTACAAAGCCCGTAAGCTCACCGGCAAAGGCTGACGGTGATGCCGCCACAGCCGTTATGCCCTCGGCTATCATTTTCGGGTACATACGGTTGCGCTTATAGGCTATGGCCATTACCGCGTGGTACCTGAATTTTACGAATCGTATCTCCCGGGGAGTCAGGCGGTCAAAGTATTTCTGCTTAACGGAGTAGAGCTCCTTTTCACCCCTGATCTTGTTCTTTCCGTAGGAGATGCCCCCGTCGGAGTAGCGGTAGACCTTGATATCGCAGTCGTTCATATATCTGATCTTCAATCCGCTCTCTATGGATTTGAGCATGAGCCTGAATTCCTGGCCGACAAGAGCCTTCTCAAAACCGCCGATCTCCCTTAATTTTTCCGCCTTGAACATAAAGGTCGGCGTTCCCGTCATATGATGGAGCAGGTGATATTTCAAAAGATAGTCGTTGTCGAAGGATTTTATCGAGCTGTATTCCCTGAAATCCACCACCGTGCCGTTCTCGTTGTACATTATCATGTTGGAAAAGGAGAGGTCGCAGTCCGTCTCCTTCATAAAGGCGACCTGCTTTTCTATCTTTCTTTCGGTATACTCATCGTCGTCGTCAAGAAAAGTGATGTATCTGCCGCGCGCAAGCTCAATACCTCTGTTCCTCGACAGCGAGCCGCCGAGGTTCTTTTCGTTCTGAACGTATATCACCCTGTCCCCGGGCAGGGTCGCCGCGTAATCGGCGATATCGGCGCGGTATTCATAATCCGACGGACTGTCGTCAACAATGATGATCTCCGTGTTTTCATAGGTCTGGTTCAGCACCGAGGATACCGCTCTTTCGAGCATCTCTCTCTTTCTGCAGTAGGTGGGTAAGACAACAGATACCAAATCGTTCATTTCTGCACCCTCTGAAATCAAAGTTTTTTCAATTATATATCAGCAGCCCTCTTTTGTCAATTCGGCTGACGGCGACTTATGACAAATTAAACAAACAGAACGGTGTTTTTTGTATATAATTGAGAATAGACAATTATAGATAAATAATATATAATTATATTATGGAAATAAGCAGGGGAGGGTAATTTATGAACGGAAAACTTTTTGCGGACGGGATCCACGACGATACCGCTGCGCTTCAGGAGCTGCTCGACGGCAGGGGGGAAGTCAGGCTTGCCCCCGGCGATTACAGGCTGACCTCGGCTCTTGTGCTGAGATCCGATACGCATATCCTTGCGGACGGCGCCCGGCTGTTCCTCGATCCTGCCGCCCGCGCTGCGGACAGGGGCTTTCTGCTCACCACGGTCCCCGGCCATGCGGTCAGGAATTTTTCGATAGACGGCGGTATATGGGACGCGGGGTACAGCGAGGATAACTTCAGGGTCACCGATCTTTTCGATCCCGCTCAGCCCTCGGGCATCGCGCTCAATTTTATATCTGCCGGCAGATTCACTCTCAGAAATATGACGGTCAGGAATGCCGGGACGTATTTCATGCGCTTCGGCAAGGCACATGATTTCAGGATCGAAAATATAACCCTCGAGGGCGACGGAGAGCTTACCGCGGACGACGGCCTGCACTTCGGCGGCGGCACAAGGAACGGCACGGTCAAAGGGATAACCGCGCGCGGCAGACAGACCGGCGGCAATCTGATAGCCCTCAATTCCGATGAAAACTACGAGAGATTTGAGAATATCGGGCTTGAGGAGGGCGATATCGAAAAGCTTTCCATCAGCGATATCACCGCTGAGAACTGCCGCAACTTCATATCTCTGCAGAGCGTAAATTCCGAGATCAGGAATATAAGCGTTGAAAATGTTTCCGGCGGCTGCCGCGGGTCGGCTATAAACATGGACGCCGGCAGAGGCAGCAAAACCCCGCTGTTCTATGACGTCAACAAGCCCAAGGGCGTCGGCTGCATCGAAAACGCGAGGTTCAGCGGCTTCAACGTAAGATGGACCGAAAAGGCGGCTTGCAAGGCGCTGATAATCTGCGAGACCGAGATGGATGAACTGGAGATCGAAGGGGTCAGCATCGACCGCGGCGTCGTCGTCGAAAACAGGTTCGTTCCGACGCTGCTCGTCACCAACATCTATCAGCGGGTAATGAGAAGCCCGCTCGGCAAGAGCATAGTGATCCATGACAAGCCCATCAAGTTTGAATTCTCGGGCGATATCAGCAACGTGAAGTTTACCGTGGATTGAGTACCATATCATAAATAACCTCCCGAAAGCATATCAATTAAATGATATGTAAATTCGGGAGGTTTTCGATTTGAAGGATTTGACGGAAGTCAGAGCAGTTGAAATCGGCAGATACATAGTCAAAAACAAAGCGACGGTCAGATCGGCGGCAAAGGCTTTCGGAATATCAAAATCAACGGTCCATACCGATATGACGAGGAAGCTCGGTGATATCGATAACGAGCTGTATCAGCAGGTCAGGCAGGTGCTCGACGTCAACAAGGCTCAGCGACATATCCGCGGCGGACTCGCCACCAGGGAAAAATACAGGCATTTGTGCTGACATCCTACATTACTGTTTTTCGGAGGGAAACTATGTGCGGAATATGCGGTCAGATCTCTTTTAACAGAGACCTCTTGGATTACGAAAGCTATTTCTATAATATGCAAAACAAGCTCTACAACCGCGGCCCGGATCAGCACGGCGAGTATTTTTCCCACGGCGCCGTGCTAATGCACAGGCGGCTTGCGGTAATAGACATTGAGCGCGGCAAGCAGCCGATGACTTATGCGGTCAGCAACGAGGTATTCACTATCTGCTACAACGGCGAGATATATAATACACTTGAGGTCAGGAACAAACTCGAGAGCAGGGGATACAATTTCTTCAGCCACTCGGATACGGAGGTCGTGCTCAAGGCGTATTGCGAGTACAGGGAGAAATGCGTCGATCTGCTCAACGGTATCTTCTCCTTCGCGGTCTGGGAGCACGATTCCAAAAAACTCTTCATAGCCAGGGACAGGATGGGGGTCAAGCCGCTGTTCTATTCTGTCTGCAAAAGCGGCTTCGTCTTCGCCTCTGAGATAAAGTCCCTTCTGGAGCACCCGGAGATAGAGCCGCGGATAGATATCGATTCCCTGGCTGAGATAATGCTCATAGGCCCCGGCAGGACGCCCGGCTGCGGAGTCCTCAGGGGTATAAAGGAGATAAAACCGGCGCACTATGCGGTTTTTTCCGCCGACGGGCTGAAGATAAAAAAGTACTGGAGCCTTCAATGCAGGGAACACACAGACAGCTTTGAACAGACGGTCGAAAGGGTCAGATATCTTGTCACGGACGCCGTGAAGCGGCAGATGATATCGGACGTTCCGCTGTGCACCTTCCTGTCCGGAGGGCTGGATTCAAGCCTCATCTCATCAATTGTCAGTTCCGAGTTCAGGGAGCAGGGCAGGGTGCTGGACACCTTTTCCGTGGATTACAAGGACAATGAGAAATATTTCAAGGCCTCACGGTTCCAGCCGAATTCCGACAATGAGTATATCGACATAATGGCCGATTATCTCGGAGGCCGTCATCACAGGACGGTCATAGGCACTCAGGAGCTTGTCGACGCGCTCTATGACTCTGTGGACGCGAGGGATCTTCCGGGCATGGCGGACGTGGACGCCTCCATGCTGCTATTGTGCAGGGCGGTCAGGGAATACGGAACGGTCGCCCTCTCGGGTGAATGTGCGGACGAGATCTTCGGCGGATACCCCTGGTACAGGGACAAAACGGTGAGGATGACGGACGGCTTCCCGTGGGCTCAGTCCACGAGGTACAGATACTCCTTCCTCAAGGATGAGTTTGCAGAGCTCATCGACCCGGACGAATACGTCTATTCGCGATACCGGTCGACCGTTGAGAGCACGCCCAAGCGGGAGGGTATGGACCCTACGGACGAGAGGACGGCGGAGATGATGAAGCTGAATCTCGACTGGTTCATGCAGACCCTGCTTGACCGCAAGGACAGGATGAGTATGTACTCCTCGCTGGAGGTCAGGGTGCCGTTCTGCGACCACAGGATAGTGGAGTATCTGTATAACGTGCCGTGGGAGTTCAAGGATCACGGCTCGCGCGAAAAGGGTCTGCTCAGAGAAGCGGCAAAGGGACTTCTGCCGGACAGCGTCCTCAAACGCAAAAAAAGCCCCTATCCCAAGACGCACAATCCCGCTTATAAGAAAGCCGTTTCGCAGCGGCTCGGCTCGATAATAAGCGACGACAATTCACCTCTGCTCAGCTTCATAAGGAAAGATAAGCTCTCCGAGCTGCTGAACGACGACAAGGCTCAGCCGTGGTACGGTCAGCTGATGACTACGCCGCAGACGATAGCGTATTTTGTGCAGTTTAACTATTGGTTGACCAAATACCATGTTCAATTTTGATATATAAACGATAAATAATTGTTGAAAACATCAATTGTTAGGAGTATAATATTAAGGCATTAAAATACAGGAGGATAAATATGGATAAATATCTTGCACTTATGACCCTTGCCGGTTCTGTATTTGCATTGATTTTTGCATTTGTGATGGCAAGACGCGTAATGAATTTTTCCGAAGGAACGGAAAAAATGAAAAAAATCGCCGGGTCTATCCGACAGGGCGCGAACGCTTACCTCAAAAGGCAGTATACGATCGTTGCGATATTTTTCGCCGTCATGTTCGTAGTACTCAGCCTTATGGCATTTGTGTTCAAGCTGCTGACTCCCTTCGTACCCTTTGCTTTCGTGACCGGAGGCTTTTTCTCGGGGCTCGCGGGCTTTGTAGGTATGAAGATATCCACCTATGCCAACGCAAGAACCGCCAACGCCTGCCGCGAGGGTCTCAACAAGGGACTCAGGATCGCTTTTTCAGCCGGTTCGGTAATGGGCTTTACGGTCGTAGGCCTCGGACTTCTCGATATTTCCATATGGTATCTTCTTCTTAAATTTGCTTTTAAGCTCCCGATAGAGGACGTCACCGGAGCAATGCTCACCTTCGGTATGGGCGCGTCGTCAATGGCTCTGTTTGCAAGAGTCGGCGGCGGTATCTTCACCAAGGCTGCCGACGTAGGCGCAGACCTTGTAGGCAAGGTCGAGGCCGGTATTCCCGAGGACGACCCGAGGAATCCCGCTGTCATCGCCGATAACGTCGGCGACAACGTCGGCGCCGTCGCCGGTATGGGCGCGGACCTCTACGAATCGTATGTAAGCTCCGTCATCTCATCGTCTGCTCTCGGCGTATCCGCGTTTATGGGCATGGGCGAAAAGGCGGTCGCCGTCCCGATGATAATGGCCGCGATAGGCGTACTTGCGTCGATCGTCGGATCGTTCTTTGTCCGCACAGGAGAGAAAACGGAGCAGAAGACCCTGCTCAAGGCTCTCAGACGCGGAACGAACATCAGCGCCGTCATAATAGCTCTGGCCGCCTTCCCGATCATCTGGTTCATCCTCGGCAAAGATTATTACACCATCTACTTTGCAGTTCTCGCCGGACTTGTTTCGGGCGTTCTGATAGGCTCCGCCACAGAGTATTTTACTTCCGATTCATATAAGCCCACTCAGAAGCTTGCTGCAAAGTCAAAGACCGGCTCCGCTACCATCATAATCGGCGGCGTAGGTCTCGGAATGCTCTCCACCGCCGTTCCGATCGTCATTGTCGCGGCGTGTATACTTATCGCCTTCGGCGTATCCGGCGGCTTTGACAATATCCAGAGAGGCCTTTACGGTATATCTCTTGCCGCTGTCGGAATGCTCTCCACCCTCGGCATCACCCTTGCGACCGACGCTTACGGCCCCGTCGCCGATAACGCCGGCGGTATAGCGGAAATGTCCGGACTTGATCCCGAGGTTCGCCGCAGGACGGACGCTCTCGATTCCCTCGGCAACACCACGGCGGCTACCGGAAAGGGCTTTGCGATAGGCTCTGCCGCTCTTACGGCTCTGGCTCTTATCGCATCCTACAAGGAAAAGCTTTTCACCCTCGGTGTAACAGATGAGGATCTTGACATCAGCGTTATGAATCCGGTGACCCTCGTCGGCCTGTTCATCGGCGCCTGCCTGCCCTTCGTATTTGCGGCGCTCACAATGGATGCCGTCGGCAGAGCGGCACAGAGCATCGTTGTTGAGGTGCGCAGACAGTTCCGGGAGATAAAGGGCATCATGGAGGGCAAGACTGATCCCGATTACGCCACCTGCGTAAGCCTTTGCACCAAGGCCAGCCTCCATGAGATGATCCTTCCGACCATAATCGCGATAGCAGCTCCCGTTATCGTCGGCCTTTTCCTCGGCTACAACGGCGTTATAGGCATGCTTGCCGGCGCCACCGCTACCGGCTTCCTGATGGCTATATTCATGTCGAATTCCGGCGGCGCGTGGGATAACGCGAAGAAGTATATCGAGGCAGGCAACTTCGGCGGAAAGGGCAGCGAGGAGCACAAGGCTGCTGTTGTCGGCGATACCGTAGGCGATCCTTTCAAGGACACCTCCGGCCCCTCCATCAACATACTCATCAAGCTTCTTTCCATGGTATCGATAGTCTTTGCGGCTATGATAGTCAAGCTGCATCTCTTCGGCTGATAACTGCGAGGCTTATACAATATGATAATTACCGCGCGGAGGTTGGATTGTGACCATAGGTTCCGACCGTCCGCGCGGTTTTGTTTTGAATATTTTATTATAAAAGTCTTGCAATAACCGCCGCTCTATTATATAATTATTTATTATGAGTAAGTATAAAGAGAGGTATGCCTTTTGACCGCAAAAGCAGAAAAAACACCGTACAGAGTTCCCGCAGAGGAGCTGGACAGACAGAGGGAATACGCCGGCCTTGTCAGAACTATTCTCACGTCCGTCTACGAGCCTTCGGAGCCGCTCGCCTTTGTGCATACATACGGCTGTCAGGGCAACGTGGCTGACGGTGAGCGTATCAAGGGCATACTTGCCTCCCTCGGTTACGGCTTTACCGACGATGTTGAAAAGGCGAGCCTGATCCTCTATAACACCTGCGCTATCCGCGAGCACGCCGAGGACAGGATCTACGGCAACGTCGGCGCTGTCAAAAGGCTCAAAAGGGAGAATCCGAACCTTATCATCGCGCTGTGCGGCTGCATGATGCAGCAGCCGAGGGTCGCGGAAAAGATCAGGGCGAGCTACCCCTTTGTGGATATGGTTTTCGGCACGCACGTCATACATAAGATACCGGAGCTTTTTTACCGCAGACTGACAACAGGAAAAAGGGTTTTTGAGATCCCCGATTCCGACGGCGTTATCGCCGAGGATCTTCCGGTAAGGAGGGACGGCAGCGTCAAGGGCTGGCTGCCTGTGATGTACGGGTGCAACAATTTCTGCAGCTACTGCATCGTGCCCTACGTCAGAGGCCGCGAGAGAAGCCGTGAGCCCGAGGATATCCTGCGTGAGGCTCGGGAGCTTGTCGCCGGCGGCTATAAGGATATCACCCTGCTCGGGCAAAACGTCAACTCGTACGGGAAAAACCTCGACCGGGACGTGGATTTTGCAAAGCTGCTGCGGGCGGTAAACGATATCGACGGCGATTTTATCATACGCTTCATGACCTCACACCCCAAGGACTGCACACCTGAGCTGCTTGACGCCATGGCGGACTGCCGCAAGGTCGCAAGGCATCTCCACCTGCCGTTCCAGAGCGGCAGCGACAGGGTGCTAAAGGCCATGAACCGCGGCTACACGGCGGAGAAATACCTGAGTCTCATAGATTACGCGCGTTCGGTCATGCCGGAGCTCTCGATCACAAGCGACGTCATAGTCGGCTTCCCGGGCGAGACCTATGAGGAATTCAAGGACACTCTCTCGCTGATAGAGCGCGTCAGGTTCACTTCTCTATACACCTTCATCTTTTCACCCAGACCGGGTACGGCCGCCGCAAAAATGGAGGATCCCGTATCAAGGGAGGAGAAGGGAAGATGGTTCAAGGAGCTGACCGACCTTCAGGAGAGGATAGCCGGGGAGAGAACGGCCGCCATGAAGGGCAGGGAATACCGCGTGCTCTGCGAGGGATACGCCCGTGAGGGCGTGCTCAACGGCAGGACTTCCGGCAACGTGATGATAGAATTCCCCGAGCCTGCGGGCAGGGATATCACGGGCGGATTCTGCACCGTCAGGGTTACTGAGCCCCTCACCTGGATAGTCAGGGGAGAGCTTGTATAAAAGTTATATATTATAAAATCAATTTAAGGAGTTTTTAAAATGGACATTATTGAGATCACCAGGCAGCTCGGCGCTGCTATCCAGCAGGACGAAAGATATCTTGCCTTCCACGAGGCAAGGCGGGCAAACGAGGCCGACAACGACCTCAACGATCTTATCAACAAGATCCAGCTCATCCATATGTCTTATCAGCACGAGGCGGCAAAGGACAATGCCGACGAGGAAAAGCTGGAGGCTTACGACAAGGAGTTCTCCGAGGTCTACAAGACCGTTATGGATAATGAGAATATGATAAAGTACGAGGCGGCGAGGAAGGCGGTCGACGATATGATGAATCATATCACACAGATACTTTCCCTCTGTGTTCAGGGGCACGATCCCATGACCTGCGAGCCCGAGGAGCACAACTGCTCCGGTGACTGCGGCGCCTGCGGCGGCTGCCACTGAGAATATAAACAAGGGATGTTGATTACGGGGTGAAGCGTAAAATGGCTGAGGTAACGCCGATGATGCGGCAGTATCTTGAGATCAAAAAGGAATATAAGGACACTATCCTGATGTTCAGGCTCGGGGACTTCTATGAGATGTTCTTTGACGACGCAGTCACCGTTTCGCGCGAGCTCGACCTCGTGCTCACCGGCAAGGACTGCGGCCTTGAGGAGAGGGCCCCGATGTGCGGCGTCCCGTTCCACAGCGTGGATTCGTATATCGCGAGGCTTATCGCAAAGGGCTACAAGATCGCCATCTGCGAGCAGACCGAGGATCCGGCACTTGCCAAGGGCATAGTGAAGCGGGAGGTCGTCAGGGTCATCACCCCCGGCACCGTTATTGAGAGCAATATGCTCGATGAATCGAAGAACAATTATCTCTGCTGTATCTATCTCAAGGGCAATTCCGCGGGCATCTGCTTTGCGGACGTCTCCACAGGTGAAGTGAGCCTGACTCAGATAGATTCCGGCTCCGTCGGCGCAAAGCTCGTCAACGAGCTGGGCAAGTTCATCCCGTCGGAGCTGCGCTACAACGCCGAGACCGCCGAGTGCGGCAGGGTGAGGGACTATATCGGCTCGCGCTCAGAGTGCACCGCAGACAAGTACGACGAGGACAGGATAACCTATGATTTCAGCCGCGATATCATCACGTCCCATTTCAAAAAAAGCCTGACCGAGCTCGGGATCGCGGAAAGCCGCGAGGCGGTCTGCGCCCTCGGCGCGGCTCTGGATTATCTTACCGAGGTCCAGA
>JAFSXA010000101.1 GCA_017450135.1 Clostridia bacterium
ATCGAAGCGGTCAAGCGTGTTACGGGACATGACAAGGTTTCGATAATATGCCGCTGTGTCGGAGCCAATTATGCGTTTGCCTATCTGTATAAATATCAGGAGCCGACCGATTATTCCGGCCTTGACCGTCTTGTGATCTATGACACGTCCCTGAACGGGATCGAGCTGCTTGAGGACGCTCTCAGCGGCAATATCGATTACAACAATTATGCGTCAAAGCTTTTCCTTGACAATCTGTCGCTTTCCACGGGCAACGAATTGATCGATAAGCTGATTGCCCCGACTCTTGAGATGATCAGAGAAACCTACGGAATGGACATCACGACCTGGGCGGTCCAGAATTTTTACAATCATATAAAAGACACGCTTATTGTAGACTTCCTGCGCCAGAGCTTCGGCACAAGCCCCGGCTGGTTCTCAATGGTAAACGATAATTACGAAGAAGCGAAGGATTATATTTTCTGCAAGGAGGGTGATGAGGAAACATATTCGGCGATAATCGAGCAGATAGATGATTTCCACTATAATGTGCAGGCCAGAAGCGTTGAAATGATAGAGGATATGCAGTCCTGCGGAGTAGATGTTTTCAACATCTGCAAATACGGCTTCACGACGTACCCGTTCAATGAGAGCAACGCTTACCTCAACGACGATCTGATAGGCCTTGAAAAACAGTCCTTCGGAGCTACCTGCTCAATGGTCGATTCAACCCTCGGCAGGAGCTATATTGCCGAACGGACAGCCGACGGCTTCGGCAGATACATAGCGCCCGACGGTCAGCTTGACGCGTCGACCGCCCTTCTGCGCGACAGAACCTGGTATATCAAGTTTTATCCGCACAACAGCTTCTACGACACCATGAATCCGCTTCTCAACAAACTGTGCAGAGGTGATATAGACTCGGTCGATTCCGATGAAAACTGGGGGCAGTTCCTTGTGCTTCAAAACAAGTATTATCCCACGGCAATGACCGCCGAAAACTGCGACCCGAACGGCGCGATCACGCATGACGGCGACGATGAAATAAAGTCAAATATATTTACACGCCTGTCGGCGTTCTTTAAATGGAGTGCGACCGTCACAAAAATACTTATCAATTATTTAACAGCCGCAAATCAAAAATGAATGTAAAAAACCAGCGCAAAATCCGGCGCCGGTTTTTTATTTATATTGTACGACGCGTCAAGCGCCGATGTTATTCAAAAACGTGCTTCTGATCTCGTCGACCGTTCCGCTCGTTATATAAAAATCATAACTCAGCGGCTTGAAGCTGTCGTAATCCATATACTCTCTGCCGGCAATGTAGGAGGTCGGGTCGGAGATATCCGGGTTCTCCGTAGTCGCATCAGAGCTGCCGTAAACCCCTGCGACGAACATTTCAGCCCTCGCCGCATACAGCCCGATCCCGAAGCTGCCGGGATCGTCTCCGGTAAAGGCGCACCACTGCTCGCTCGAGCTGAAGGCGGGATACTTGGCGTAACCATAGTTTTCAAGCCCGTCGACATAATTGTATTTAACGCTGCCGTCCGCTTCGGTCGTGGGATAGACAAACATATTCAGCGGTTCAATGCAGTAAAAAGCGGGATTTTCCTGAGAAGAATGCTTGACCTCGTCGTAGCCGGAAAAATCAATGATCCTGTAATCGACCTCCACCATTGCTCCGCAGAGCGTATAGGTGCTCTCCATATATGCGTCGCAGATGTACTCAGCCTCCTTCGCCCAATCCAGCGGTCTGCATTTGACATAGATGGAGCTTTGCGTGACGCTGACATCCACTATTTTACTGCAGTCGTTGAACTGGTTGCCGCCCTGCACGGGGTTATAAGCACAGTAATGCCCGTTGAAAAAGCCCATGTCATAATTATCGGTGCCGTAATAAGACTGCTGAACCAGTCTGCCGCAGTCGTGGCGGTTGATGAGGTTGACGTCCGTATCGAGGGCCTCTGCGCCGTATTTGGAGGACGCGTCGGAATCGACTATTATCCTGCCGCCGGAGGCCACGGTCTCCACGTTTGAATCCAGATCCTCGTACACCGTCATGGCTCCGCCCCAGGTAGTATCAGCACCTATCCTCACCTTATCGTTTGAAATGAATATCTCTCTGTCCGGCAGCTCCCGATTGAACACGGAAAAGCCCTCCAAACAGAAGGTAAACTCATCGCTGTCGATCGGAGTAAATTCCGCAGAGACGACCCTCGTATTCTTTCTCCCCTCAAAGCAGCCGTCGGTAAAGGAGCGGAACGTTCCGTTTTCGGCAGACTCAAGGAAAAAGACCTCGGAGTATTCGCCGCCGTCGGAAATATACTTTAAAATGCCCTTAACATAGCAGTCCGCAGAATAGATGAGCCCGAAATAATTGAACGCTCCGGCGTATTCATCCAAAGGCACGGCACACCTTTCGCCGGTGACAGTCCCGTTTTCACAGCTTGCAATCGTGAAATCATCGTCGTAGAGCGTCGGCTCGCTCTCAATATCCTGAGATATCGCCGCAAGCATAACACCGGCGTCGGCAATGGCGGAGATATCGGATTCTCCGACTTTCCCGTCGCGGTCGCAGTCGGCAGCCGAGCAGACAGGCTGACCCACGTCGGTATGATCGAGCATACCGGCCAATATACAGGCAGCCACCACGGCGTCCTGCCCGTCGACGGCTCCGTCGGAATTCAGTTCGCCGAAAATAACGGCGTAAACGCAGTCGTATGCGCTCCCGTTTTCTTCCAAGCTTACGCAGGATCCGGTCATTATCCTGCCGCCGTCAGCGCAGGCGTTATCGTTAGCGAAGCAGTTTTCAAGCTCGGCCGCGCCCATACCCGAAAGCGCCGAACCGTATATTTCCTTCTTTTTCGGGTCGAATTTCAATCCGCTGCCGCCGTTGAGCTCAAACGTGTCATAGTCCCAGACTGCATAGAGGGTCAGGTCGGCGTTGAGCTTGTACTCGCCGCCCGGCGCGTAGCTCGCACCGCTGCCGTCAGCCGACGTATTCCAGCACTTGAATATCCTGTGCGGCATTGACGGGACAGCATCAGAGAGCGTGAGCTTCTTAAGATGGAGCTTGGTCTGCTCCGACGGCGCTCCCGAGCCGCCGTTCGCGTTATACGTGACGGTATAGTCGGTCAGCGTGAGGTTGAATACTGTATCTGAGAGCACCTGTGAAAAATCGCCGAGCCTTGCGGTGACGGTTATTCTGTGCTCGCCTGCCGAGAGCCTGTCAAGCAGAACGTCCTTGTAATATCCGCAGTTGAGCTGAGCGCAGGCGCTGTAAGCCGCCGTAACGTCACTCCTGTCTATTCCTTTAAGGCGGTACTCTGCGCCGCCGTCAATGCTGTAATAGGTTTCAACGTCCTTCCCGTTTGAAGAGAACACCCAGCCGCCTATATGGGCAGTATGCGATTCGGCAAGCGAATAATCCGCGCGCGGAACTCCGTCCACACCGTTGGTGAATCTGACAACTGTAATATCCGAGGCGCCCACCACCTGCCTGTAATTTCCGCAGACGGCAGTCACAACGACCGTATGCCTGCCTGCGGAGAGCCCGGCGATTGAAACCTCTGAATTGTAGCCGCAGGCAGTCTGGCGGCATTTATCCGGGAACGCCGCCGCAACGTCGTTCCTCGTGACAGCGGGCAGAACGGTCTCACTGCCGGAATCAAAGCGGTAACAGCACCGCGTCACTTCATCGGACGAAGGGCAGAACGCCCAGCCCGTAAGCCGAACCGTTTCGTCCCCGTTCTTGGGAACAAAGTATTCCCCTGTCGGCGTTCTGTCACAGCAGAAGGACAGCTCGCCCGTGACGTTGAAATGAGCCTCTTTGATGACCTCGCTGTAGCTGCCGCTCTTTGCGATAACGGTGACGGTGTGCCCGCCCGCAGGTATCTCGTTCAGACAGACCGTTGTATTGAAGCCGCAGTCGCTCTGGCTGCACTGAGGAAACGCCGCGCGGACGTCATTCCTCGTCACCTTTTCAAACGTGATCTCGTCCCTGTTATCCAGAATATATGAGCAGTCGACCCTATTGCCGCCTTTGTCAAAGACCCAGCCCGTGAGATAGAAGCTCTCGTCCTGCCCGACGACCATATTCCCGTCGGGGAACCTGTCGACCGAATATTTAAGGTCATAAATATTGATCTGAGTTTCCTTTATCACCGCGCTGTTGTTCCCGTCGGAGGCTGTTATGCGGAAGCTGTGGCTCCCCGGGGCGACAGAATCTATATCCAAAGTCGTATTGTATCCGCAGTCGGTCTGACTGCAGTTTTCAAACGCGCTTGCAACGTCGTTCCTCGTAACACGCTCCAGCGTCACCGGCGCGTCTTCGTCAATGGAGTAGGCGCAGGTGATGGCCGCACCCTGTTTTGAGAACACCCAGCCGGTTATCTTCTCCGTCGAGCCGTCTCCGTGCCTGAAATCTCCCGAAGGGGTGAAATCACAGCTTATCTGAAGCGTCGAAAGAAAATCCTCCGCAGAGGACTCCGGCGCAAACCACGGTATCAGAGACGCAACCGTACATCTCGATACGACGACCGCGATTATTTTTTTCACCTGATTATTCAAAATAAAAACCTCCGCAGCGTTTTTTTCATTATATCATATTGCAATTTGTCATTCAACAGAGACGCTATCATTTTCTGCATGAATAAATCAACTTGCTTCGATTCTTGTCCCTGTATTTATAGAAAAAAGGCTTCACGGATTTGTTTTATAAATCGGTATTTGTTGAATGGTTTGTATAAAGCTGACGGTGAGCAAAACCGGCTCCCCTGTGTAAGGGGAGCTGTCAGCGAAGCTGACTAAGGGGTTGTCTTTTCAATAAATGAACTCTTATTTTGCGCGGTTTTTTAACTTTACAATCCCTCCGTCACGCCTGCGGCGTGCCACCTCTCGCCTGCCGGCTCGGTCGGCGCTTCTGCCTACGGCAGAGGTGTCCACCGGGGGCTGTTGACAAATCGGTCTATTTTGCTTGTTCAAGGAACAGAAATCCTTGATATCATTAAAAACGAGAGAAAATAATCAAGGTATAAAGAGGCCTTTACCAGTCTCTTC
>JAFSXA010000102.1 GCA_017450135.1 Clostridia bacterium
CTCAAGTCCGCTGTTGAGGCCGGCGAGGCTGTTCCCGCAGACCTCAAGGCAAGAGATCAGAAGACGATCGACGATGCGGCGGCAGCTATCAACGATGCCATCGCCGGACTCGTTGCCAAGGAGACAAAGAGCATCATCTCTTCCGTAGCCTATACACCTTCCGAGTCAGAGACCAATACCTTCGCTCTGACGGTCAACGGCAGAGCCGCCAAGGTTCGCTTCATTGGCCCGGACGGCGGTACGATGACGTTTGACAGATATTCTTCAAAGGTTGTTATCAAGTCTTACACGGCAGAAGGCGAGGAGTGCTCAGACGTTTCCAAGGATCTCGCATACGAAGTTTGGGAGATCACCGACAAGGTCGCTGACGGTACCGATATCAAGGCAGTTGCCAAGATCGGCAGCGAGTGGGAGACAGAGTCTTACAACTTCACCGTTAACACTGCTGCACCTGAGAAGGATTACACTGTTTACTCGGCAGAGCTTGCTTCTACCGAGGGCACAGACAACAAGGTTACCGCAACTGTCAAGACAGGTCTTGACGTTACAAAGATCCGCTTCACCATGAAGGACGGCGGCTCGGTAACACTTGATGCTGCAAACTATGCAACCGAGGTTGAAGGACAGCTTGTATTCACCTATGACGTTTACACTGGATTTGCCGGTGAGAATACGATCAAGGTTGACGTAAAGGCAGGTTCAACTTGGGTTGACGGCACAACTCTCACATACAATCATGCTGAGGCTGTAGCCGAATAAGTTCTCAATCTTAAATAAATGGCGGCTGAGGGGAAACTCTCAGCCGTCTTTTTTGCGCCGCGTTTATTGACACGGTTGATCAATGATGATAAAATGTAAACTAATTTGAGATGTTCGGAGGCTATTTTATGAAAAAAATCGTTTCGGTTATCATGGTTGTGGTAATGCTCTTTTCCTGCGCCGTGATATCGTCATCGGCTGCGGACACGGATAACGCTCTCCGCTTTAATGAGGACGGCAAGTTCAAAATCCTGCTCATCGCCGATATGCAGGACGGCTATCCTATCAAGTCTGCGTATATTGCATATATTTCCGAGACTTTGGATAAGACTCAGCCCGACCTTGTTGTCTTTCTGGGCGACAATGTTATGGATGCCGACACCGGCTTTAAAGAGTCTGCCTATTATAAGGCGTTCAACCAGGCGCTCGATCCCATCGTATCAAGAGGTATTCCGTTTACTCTTGTCTTCGGCAACCACGACCGCGAGTATTCTCCCGGACTTACTCAGGAGCAGATCCTTGCCGAATATCAGAAGTTTGACGGATGTCTTGCTTATGACCCTGTTCCCTCGCTCCACGGCTGTGCGACCCATAATCTGGAGATACTCTCCTCAGACGGGAGCAAGACCGCCTTCAATCTTTGGATGATGGACTGCGGAGATTACTGCAGCACCGGTTACGACTGTGTACGCAGGGATCAGATCGAATGGTACAAGAGTGTCAGCAAAGAGCTTGAGAGGAAAAACGACGGGGAGCTTGTTCCCTCGCTTATGTTCCAGCATATCGTTCCCGAGGAGGTTGCCAAAAAGGTCATGAAGCCTGCAACCGGGGAAGAGGGCGAGGAGTTAATGGGCTTTGTTGACGGCACATATGTCAGCAGAAAGCCCGCGTATTCCGAGTTCACCGGAAACTGCCTTGAGACTCCTTGCCCCTCGGCGGAAAATGAGGGCGAATGGGACGCCATAACCGAGAGAGGCGACGTTATGGCCATGTTCTTCGGCCATGATCATAAGAACTCATACAAAACGAATATCAACGGCGTTGACGCTCTGAACGTACCCGGCGCATCCTACAGCTCTTACAAGAGCTTTATCGAGCAGGGCACGATGCTTGTGACTCTTGACGAGAACGATCCGTGGAGCTATGACACGCAGATGATCTTTGCCACAGATATAGCTCTTACGCCGGGCTCGCACGTACCCTATAAGAGCTTTATTCCGAAAACCTATTACCTAATACAGAAGATATCGAGGATCGTTTATAACGGATTGATAAGACCTCTTATACAGGTTTTCGATAAATAATCAGGTTTAAAAACACGTAAAAGGGCGCGTTGTATTTTTATTTTGCAACGCGTCTTTTTGGCTTTATCTGCGGAGGAATAACCGAAACGGAATCAGCCGATATTATTTTATTTTAACAGAACATATGCGATAAAAAACTGCATGATTATACAAAACCGGATACATAATAATTATTGACAAAAGGGTATATTTGGTATATTATTAATTAGTAAATACAGCTTAGGAAAGCTGTAATTTAAAACAGGAGGTAAGTATATGAAAAAGTCAATGAGAAAAATTCTTGCAGCGGTTCTCGCCCTGACTTTGATCGTCGGCTTGTTTGCTGCCTGCGGCAGTAAGGAAGACAGCGGCACACAGACAGGTGCGGAAACAATCAAGATCGGTGCCATCGGTCCCCTTACCGGCGGCGCGGCTGTTTACGGCAACGCCGTAAAGAACGGCGCTCAGCTCGCAGTTGACGAGATCAACAAGGCCGGCGGAATCAACGGCATGAAGATCGAGTTCAGAATGGAAGACGACGAGCACGACGCCGAGAAATCCGTCAATGCGTACAACACCCTTAAGGACTGGGGTATGCAGATGCTCATGGGTACGGTTACAACTCAGCCCTGCCTTGCGGTTATCAACAACACCAAGGCGGACAATATGTACCAGCTCACTCCCTCTGCTTCCGGTGCGGACGTAATAGTTAACGACAATACCTTCCAGGTCTGCTTCACAGACCCCAACCAGGGTATTGCTTCCGCCGACTACATTGCGGACAACGGAATCGCCAGGAAGGTTGCTGTTATCTACAACAGCTCCGACGCTTATTCATCAGGCATTTACAACACATTCAAGTCAGAGGCTGCCGCAAAGGGTCTTGAGATCGTTGCGACAGAGGCCTTCACAGAGGACAGCAAGACTGATTTCTCCGCCCAGCTCACCAAGGTTAAGAGCTCAGGCGCAGAGCTTCTCTTCCTTCCCATCTATGCGGACGCGGCTTCCTCGCTCCTCAGCCAGGCCAGCAAGCTCGGCCTCAACGTTAAGTATTTCGGCTGCGACGGCCTTGACGGTATCCTTGATATCGAAGGCTTTGACGGAAAGCTTGCCGAGAACGTAATGCTCCTTACCCCGTTTGCCGCCAACGCGACGGACGAGACCACTCAGAAGTTTGTTTCCGCATTCAAGGCGGCAGGCTATGAGGAGTCTACCCTCAATCAGTTCGCGGCGGATGCGTATGACGCCATCTATATCATGAAGGCTGCTGCTGAGAAGTCGGGCGTTAAGGCCGGCATGAGCGTTTCCGAGATCGGCGACGCTATGAAGGGCGTTATGCCTCAGATCACAGTTGACGGCGTTACCGGTTCGGGCATGAAGTGGCTCTCCACCGGCGAAGTCAGCAAGACTCCCAAGGCGGTCAAGATCGTCAACGGCGAGTATCAGGCTATGGAATAATTCCGGGATGACAACTGAAATCTCAAAATAACAGAAAACCGGCGGAGCGATCCGTCGGTTTTCTCTTTTGACGGCGGAGCTGGGAGTAGTACAAAGTGTTTAAAAGTATTTTCAAGATAAACTTAAATTTTGACAAATATATTCGTTGTAAACGGTCGCTTTTTGTGATATACTATATAAGTTATAATATAGTTATAATTGAGGTGTAGAAAGTGGGCTTTTTAAATAATTTTATCAACGGAATCAGTTTGGGAAGCATCTATTCCGTAATAGCTCTGGGTTATACCATGGTTTACGGAATAGCCAAGATGCTTAATTTCGCGCACGGCGACGTTATCATGGTCGGCGCGTACATAGTGTTTGTACTCACCACGGGCGCGGGGATGAATCCTTATCTTGCGCTGTTGATCTCCATGGTTGCCTGTACCCTGCTCGGTATGACGATAGAACGCTTCGCATACAGACCGCTTCGCGGCGCGTCGCCCCTTGCCGTGCTTATCACGGCGATAGGCGTCAGCTACTTTTTGCAGAACGTTGCCCTGCTCATCTTCGGCACGCAGGTCAAAAGCTTCAAGTCCATCCTCGAGTTCCCCTCCATTAAGCTCGCCGGAGGCAAAATCATAATCTCCGATGAAACAATAATCACAATAGTTGTATCGCTCATCATCATGATCGGTTTGACCCTCTTTGTAAACAAGACAAAGCCCGGACGCGCAATGCTTGCCGTCTCCGAGGACAGGGGAGCCGCTCAGCTCATGGGCGTAAACGTCAACGCGACTATCGCCCTGACCTTTGCCATAGGCTCCGGTCTTGCCGCTGTCGCGGGCGTTCTGCTCTGCTCGACCTATCCCGCGCTCTCCTCGCAGACCGGCGCAATGCCCGGTATCAAGGCGTTTGTCGCCGCAGTCCTCGGAGGTATAGGCTCGATCCCGGGTGCGCTTATCGGCGGACTTGCCATCGGAGTTGTTGAAATTCTCAGCAAGACCTATATTTCTTCACAGCTTGCGGACGCCATAGTTTTTGCCATTCTCATTATCGTTCTCCTTGTCAAGCCTACTGGAATACTCGGCAAGAAGTATATCGAAAAGGTTTAAGGAGGTGCCGCAAATGTCATCAAAGCCAAAATCGAAGCTCCTTAAAAAAGATACAAGAAGCGACCTGATAACCTACGCGATGGTTTTAGTTGCTTTCGCGGTCGTTGAGATAATTCAGGCCACGGGCAGTATGACGAGCCTTATGCGCGGCCTGCTTGTTCCTCTCTGTATGTATTCGATCCTTGCCGTTTCGCTCAACCTCGTCGTAGGCATCCTCGGCGATCTGAGCCTCGGCCACGCGGGCTTTATGTGCGTCGGCGCCTACGCCAGCTCCATATTCTCCGTGTGCACGCGCGAAACCATAGAAAACCCGTGGATAAGATTCCCTATAGCCCTGCTCATCGGCGGCATCTGCGCCGCGATATTCGGCATACTGATAGGTATACCGGTCCTGCGCCTGAAGGGCGACTACCTTGCAATAGTTACCCTTGCGTTCGGCGAGATCATAAAGAACATCCTCTGCTCCATCTATGTCGGCTACGACTCCAAGGGCATACATATGTCGTTTGAGAGCGAATCCTCGCTCGGCATGGAGATGGACGGAAAGCTGATAATCAACGGCCCGCTCGGCATCAACGGCACGCCGACGGATTCCAATTTCATCGTCGGCATAGTTCTGCTGTTGATAACCCTCTTCGTTGTGCTCAACTTTATCCATTCCCGCGCCGGACGTGCGGTAATGTCCCTGCGCGACAACAGGATAGCGGCTGAATCGGTCGGCATCAATGTGACAAAATACAAGCTCATAGCTTTTTCTCTCTCCGCATTCTTCGCGGGCATAGCCGGTGTGCTTTATTCGCACAACCTCAACGTGCTTGCCGCGACTTCAAAGAACTTTGGCTACAATATGTCGATAATGATACTCGTTTTCGTCGTCCTCGGCGGAATAGGAAATATAAGAGGCTCGATTATCGCCGCCTGCGTGCTAACCGCACTGCCGGAGGTGCTCAGAGATCTGAAGGATTACCGTATGCTCATGTACGCTATTGTGCTTATAGTGATGATGATAATCACCTCGAGCCCGAAGCTGGTATCGTTCAGAGAGAAGTACGGACTCAGGCAGTTTATCAAGACGAAGATGGCGAACAGATGGACAAAGGAGGTGCAGTGATATGGCGTTGCTTGAAGCTGAAAACCTCAGTATAACCTTCGGCGGACTCAAGGCAGTCGATAACTTCAATGTTAAAATCGAAAAGGGGACGCTCTACGGACTGATAGGCCCCAACGGAGCGGGCAAGACGACCGTATTCAATCTGTTGACCGGCGTTTACAAGCCCACAGAGGGCAAGGCCACCCTTGACGGAACGGTCATCACCGGGAAAAGGACGATCGATATCAACAAGGCAGGTATCGCCAGAACCTTCCAGAATATCAGACTGTTTTCACAGATGAGCGTTATTGATAACGTCAAGGTCGGACTGCATAACATATACAAATACAGCACAGCCTCCGGTATCTTCAAGCTCCCCTCATACTTTAAAAAAGAGGCGGAGATGGAAAAAAGAGCCATGGAGCTGCTCGACGTTTTCGATCTCGGCAGCGAAAGGGACTACCTCTCCTGCAATCTGCCCTACGGTAAGCAGAGAAAGCTGGAGATAGCCCGTGCGCTCGCGACCGAGCCGAAGCTGCTGCTGCTTGACGAGCCTGCCGCAGGTATGAATCCGAACGAGACTGCGGAGCTCATGGACACCATCCGCTTTGTGCGCGACAAATTTGATATGACGATACTTTTGATAGAGCATGATATGAGGCTTGTCGCCGGTATATGCGAGGAGCTGACGGTTCTCAATTTCGGTCAGGTGCTCTGCCAGGGCAAAACCTCCGAGGTCTTACAGGATCCCAAGGTAATCACCGCATATTTAGGCGAATAAGGAGGCTCTGAAAATGGCATTGCTTGAAATAAAAGATCTTAAAGTGAGCTACGGCGTGATAAACGCCATCAAGGGAGTTTCCTTTGACGTTGAGGAGGGCGAGATAATCGCTCTTATCGGCGCCAACGGAGCGGGCAAGACCACGATACTCCATACGATCTCCGGCCTTATCAGCGCCAAGGAAGGCAGCATTGTTTTTGACGGCAAGGAGATCACAAAGGTGCCTCCGCACAAAATCGTCTCAATGGGTATGGCGCAGGTTCCGGAGGGCAGAAGGGTATTCCAGCAGCTCTCCGTGCTCGAAAATCTGAAGCTCGGCGCATACACAAGGAAGGACAAGGCGGGCATATCCGAATCCCTTAAATACGTTTACACGCGTTTCCCGAGGCTTGAGGAAAGGAAGAATCAGGTGGCGGGAACGCTCTCCGGCGGCGAACAGCAGATGCTCGCGATGGGCAGAGCGCTGATGAGCAAGCCGAGGATCATCCTCATGGATGAGCCGTCGATGGGTCTCTCTCCGCTGCTTGTTACGGAAATATTTGATATCATTAAAGTGATCAATGAGGGCGGCACGACCGTGCTTCTGGTTGAGCAGAACGCGAAAAAGGCTCTTTCAATAGCGAACAGAGCCTACGTTCTGGAGACGGGAAACATCAGTCTTTCGGGCAAGGCCTCGGATCTGATAAACGATGAGTCGGTCAAAAAAGCCTATCTCGGCGAATAACGGCTTTTCAGGAAGGCGGTATTTATTATGAGTGATAATTTTGTTGTTACGATCGCGAGAGGCTACGGCAGCTCCGGCAGAAGGATAGGCAAACAGCTTGCCGAAATGCTCAACGTTCCGTTTTATGACCGCAGCATTATATATATGGCGTCCGAGGAGAGCGGAATAAACGTCCGCCTTTTCGGCGAGGCGGATGAAAAGGTCAAGAGCGGCATAAAGAGCCTTGTTACCGATAAATACACGGGCGGTGTGATATCTCCCGACAGCCCCGGCTTTGTTTCGGATAAGAATCTGTTCAATTATCAGGCGAAAATCATCAAGGAGCTTGCCGCTAAAAGCTCCTGCGTCATAGTCGGCAGATGCGCCGATTTTATACTTGCCGGCGAACCGAACGTCGTCAGAGTGTATATCTATGCGCCGATGGAGGACTGCGTCAAGGCGGTTCTGGAGCGCAAGCCCATGCTCACGGCTAAGGAAGCCGAAAAGGAGATAAAGAAGATAGATTCCTACCGCAGTGATTACAGAAAGCATTTCACGGGCAGAGAGTGGAAAAGCTTTGATAATTACGACCTGTGCATAAACAGCGCCTCCCTCGGAGTTGAAAAATCGGCGGAGCTTATCAAGGCATATCTGGCAACAAAAATCAAATAAGGTAAATTAATAAGCCGCAATTATTTGCGGCTTTGTGTGTTATATTAGGAGCTTTGTATATGTTGAAACTTGGACTTGACAGCGTTAAAAATTCACCCGACGAGTGGGAGAAGGCGGGTATCATCGTGCCGCGCTACGATATCGCGGCGGCGGCGGAACGCGCCGTGAGCGAGCCTGTGTGGATCCACTTCGGCGCGGGCAATATTTTCCGCGCCTTTATCGCCGCGGCTCAGCAGGAGCTTTTGAACGCCGGTGCGGCAGACCGGGGGATCATAGTTGCGGATTCCTTCGATTATGATATCATCGACAGGATATACAGGCCGCATGACAACCTGAGCGTCAAGGTGACTCTCGATCCCGACGGCACAACGTCCGGGGAGATAATAGGGAGCGTGGCTCAGAGCCTTAAGGCTGACGCCGCGTCGCCCGATTTTTCAAGGCTGAAGGAGATATTCCGCTCATCGAGCCTGCAGCTTGTCTCCTTCACGATAACGGAAAAGGGATATTCAATTTACAGACCGGACGGCAGCTTTATGCCGGCGGTGGAGCAGGATATCGAGTCCGGGCCTGACAGCCCGTCGCACGCCGCCGGGATAATTGCGGCCATGCTGCTTGAACGGTACATGGCAGGCGGCTTTCCGCTGGCGGCGGTCTCGATGGATAATTGCAGCCATAACGGCGAAAAGCTGCGCACCGCAGTTTTGAAAATCGCCTGCGAGTGGTTCAAAAGGGGCTTTGTCAACGCCGGATATATCAGCTATATCAGCAATGAGGACGCCGTGTCCTTCCCGTGGACTATGATAGACAAAATAACGCCCAGACCCGACAAAACGGTCGAGCGCTCGCTTGCCGGGGCCGGGATAGAGGGCATGGAGCCGACGGTGACGTCAAAAAATACGTTTATTGCTCCGTTTGTGAATGCGGAGCGGCCGCAGTATCTTGTTATTGAGGATAAATTCCCGAACGGCAGACCCGAGTTTGAGAGGGCGGGGATTTATATGACTGACCGCGAGACGGTCAATAAGACGGAGAGAATGAAGGTGACGACCTGCCTTAATCCTTTACATACCGCCATGAGCGTTTACGGCTGTATGCTGGGATATACTCTGATCTGCGATGAGATGAGGGATGAGGATATTGTCAGGCTCATTAAACGCCTCGGCTACGTCGAGGGTCTGCCCGTCGTGGTCGACCCCGGGATAATAAAGCCAAAGGCGTTTATCGACGAGGTGGTGGAGCAGAGACTGCCGAATCCCTTCATGCCCGACGCACCTCAGAGAATAGCGACGGACACCTCGCAGAAGGTGGGAGTCCGCTTCGGAGAGACGGTCAAGAGCTACGTTGCAGAGAACCGCGACCTCTCCGGGCTTGTCGCACTTCCGCTCGCCATAGCAGGCTGGATGAGATATCTGCTCGCCGTGGATGACAACGGCGACGGCTTTGAGGTATCGTCCGACCCGATGAAGGAGGAGCTGCAGTCCGCGCTGAAAACCGTTTGCTTCGGTAAACCTGAGAGCTACAACGGCCAGCTTAAGCCTATACTTGCGAACGCCTCCGTTTTCGGCAGCGACCTTACAAAGACCTGCCTTGCGGAAAAGATAGAGGAGATGTTCGTCTTTATGCTCTCGGGCAGGGGAGCCGTGCGCGCCTGCCTGAAAAAGTATCTGCAGTAAAAAGCAGTGATACGGAGGACTCAAATGAAAAAGTATGACATTGCGGCGTTTGTATGGCCGTCATATACAGGTGACGAGCCGCGTACACGCATTTTCTGGCCGGAGGGCTATGGAGAGTGGCAGACCGTCAGAGCCATGGCGGATAAGGGATATCACGGCTGCAGATGGCCGCGCCGTCCGCTATGGGGCTACGTCAATGAGGCGGACAGCCGCGTCATGGAGATGCAGATAGAGTGCGCTAAGGAGCACGGCGTGAATGTGTTCATCTACGATTGGTACTGGTACGACGGCCGCCCGTTCCTTGAAAACTGTCTGAATGACGGCTTCCTCAAGGCTCGCAACAATAAGGATATGCGCTTCTACCTGATGTGGGCGAACCATAACGCAAATTATCTGTGGGATAAGCGCAATTCCGACGATCTGGAAACGGTTGTTTGGAGCGGAGTCGTAAACCCCGACACGTTTGATCATATTTGTGATCGCACTATCGAGCGGTACTTCAAGCAGGAGAATTACTATCTGATCGACGGCTGTCCTGTGTATATGATCTTTGATCTGCACAATTTTATCCGCTGCTTCGGCACAACCGCCGCGACCCGCGCCGCCGTGGAATGCTTCCGTGCCAAGGTGAAGGCGGCGGGCTTCCCAGACCTGCATATGCAGTTTGTTCACTGGAAAAATCAGAATTACAACTGGCTGACGGACGGCGACGAAAACAAGGGCGCGTCCCTGCAGCAGATATATGAATACCTCGGCGCAGACTCGGTCACGGATTACAACTGGGGCGGAGTTCTGGATTTTGACGGCGATTACGGCGAGCTGACCCGCGAATATACGGAGCATATGGAGCAGTACCGTCTCGGCGGCGGCGTGCCGTATTATCCCAATCTTTCCGTCGGCTGGGACAATAATGTCCGCTTCAATAGATTCATACCCGGCGTTGTTACGGGCAACACCCCGGAGCGTGTGCGCGAGGCCTGCGAAAGGCTGAAGGCTCTCACGGACTCCGGCTTGCAGAGCGCCGGGCTTAAGGCTCCGCTCATCACGGTGAATAGCTGGAATGAATGGACGGAGACAAGCTATCTGCAGCCCGACGATCTTTACGGCTACGGCTACCTTGAAGCCATACGCGACGTATTTTGCGAATAAAGGTGAATGTAATGGGAGAAATCATCGTTTTAAACGATATTGCCTACGGCGAACACGATCGGCAGAGGATGGATGTCTACATCCCCTCCGAGGCGAAAAGCAGGTCGGGCGTCATTTTATTCATCCACGGCGGCGGATGGTCCCAGGGGGACAAGAGCGCCCACGCTTCGGACGCACGCTATTGGTGCGAACGCGGATATTTGAGCGCGAGTATGAATTACCGCTATGTCTCCGAGACGATAGACGTATTCGACGAGCTGGACGACGTTACGGGTGCGCTGAGCGCCGCCGCTGATGCCTGCGGGCATTTCGGCTTTTCTCCGCAGAGGGTCTTTCTCTCCGGCGGATCGGCGGGCGCGCATCTCTCACTGCTCTATGCGCTGACAAGGCGTGAGAATGCGCCGGTAAAGCCCGTCGGCGTTCTCGCCTATTGTCCGCCTGTGGACTGCGCCGCGCCTGATTTTCTGCTCGGGATATCGGGTGAGTTTGAGGACTGGAAATACAAGGTGCTGTCCAAATGCTGTGGCTTCAGGATCACAAAACAAAACTACGATACCCAACCGTCAAAGAGCGCGCTTGCGAAAATATCTCCGATCACTTACGTTGAGAATCTATCGTTCCCGGTTGCGATCGGTCATGGAAAAAAGGACGATATCGTACCGTTCGATCAGTCGGTTTCGTTTTTACGCGAGCTTGAAAAGCGAGGGCTTGAGCACGATCTGATAGTGTTTGAGAATTCCGGCCACGTCCTTGACAAGGATCCCGACGCCGTGCAGAGGTCACGGGAGGTTATGGCGCAGTATCTGGAAAAGGTTTTTGCTTAAAGGAGATTTTTATGAACGGTATGCAGATATATTACAACTTCGATGACCCGGATGAGATCCCGCTGTCAAGCTTTGTTCAGGACGGAGGGTATTGCTCGATCCTGCGTACAGTCGGCTGTATCGGTGACAGTCTTTCGTCCGGTGAGTTTGAATCTGAGGACGAGAACGGAAACAAGGGCTACCACGATTATTTTGAGTATTCGTGGGGTCAGTTCCTTGCGAGGGACTGCGGCTGTAAGGTATATAATTTTTCACGCGGAGGCATGACAGCTAAGGAGTATATGGAGTCCTTTGCCGAGGAGAACGGATTTTGGGATGACGACAAAATCTGTCAGGCATATATCATTGCGCTCGGTGTAAACGACATGAACGCAGGTCAGTGCGTCGGCAGTGCGGCGGATATCAATTTGCAGGACAGGAGCCTGAACAGGGACACGTTTGCCGGATACTACGGCGGCATAGTTCAGCGCCTTCTCGAAAAGGCTCCGAAAGCGAGATTCTTTTTTGTTACCGCGCCGCAGACCGGGAACGGCAGTAAGTACCCGGAGCATACGCGCCTGATGCATGAGCTGACGGAGGTTTTCCCGTTCAGCTATGTCATAGACCTCGACCGTTACGCGCCGAAGCACGATGAGGCCTTCCGTCAAAGGTTTTATATGGGCGGACATCTGAACGCCGCCGGCTACCGTTTGACCGCAAAGCAGATTGAGTCATACATCGACTTCATTATCCGTCACAATATGGACGATTTTGCACAGATAGGTTTTGTCGGAACCCCGTATCACAATCCGCATTATAAATGGTGACCTATGTTCGTTACCCTTTCTTCATGCACAGCAAGTTTGAAATATCAACCGAAGCCGGTGTTCGAATCAATTCACAGCACATCAAGGAGAATAACCATGAAAAACCGTATTGCGGCACTTTCAGTATCTGTTGTTGCAGTCCTTGGCGGAATTTTGTTTATCATTTTAGGCTGCAAGGGCATAGCGCAGGTCAAGAATTTTCCCGAAGTTGAGGCAACTGTAACTTTGGTTGAAATTGATACAACAACCGACGCTGACGGTTCTGAAACAGAAACAGCTACAGTTCATGTTTCATATACCGTTGACGGTACTGAATATAATGAAATACTCAGCGACTCCAACAGTAAAATGCAGGAAGGGGACAGGATCACAGTTCGCTACAATCCCGAAAAACCGAATGAAGTTACCGCAACGACAAAAACGGCAGGCTTCGTCCGTATTGCATTCGGAATAGTTATTGCCCTTGCAGGCGTTGTATCATTGGCTCTGCTGATAATAAGAGGAAGATAACAAGAGTATAAAATTTGCCCGCCGGCTTTGCCGACGGGCGTTACATTTTTATGTGTCTGTGCCTGTTCAATGTCCGGTAAAACGGCGATGTGCTGCTATACGGCTTGCGCCGCATGATATGTTGCCGATTAATAAATGAATTATGGCTGGACGGCGGTGTACTCCGTTACGTTCAGAACGGTCTCTCCGTCGATCTGCGCAGCACAGGGTCGTGAGAAACGCACTTTAATTTCTTTTCCCGTAAATATCTTTACAATATCCGTTTTAGCTGTATGCTCACCCTTGAAAATGGACGGAAACGCCATGAGCGCTTTGATTTTTGACTTGCAGTGATATACCACCACCGTCAGCTTATCCGAAAAACGGTCCTGAGACGGAGCCATATCCATACCGCCTCCGTAAAACTTTCCTTTCATGGTTGGCGCGATCCAAACGTTGTCGAATTCGTGCTTTGCTCCGTCAACCGTGATTTCCGCGTGACACGGCTTAAAGTAAAAGAGAAGTCCCTTTATTGCGATGCCGGAATAATTTATTTCCTTCTGAGGGCTTTC
>JAFSXA010000103.1 GCA_017450135.1 Clostridia bacterium
GTGGTCTTATGGTTCTCCGACTCGTCGTCAAGCCCGGTGCAGTTTTCAAAATTCGTGTTTTTCATCCCGAGCTGTTCGGCGCGCTCGTTCATCATCATTACAAAGCCGTCCGGACTGCCTGCAACGTATTCGCCGAGCGCCGAGCAGGCGTCGTTCGCGCTGTAGACGGCAGTGGCCTTGAGCAGCTCCTCGACCGTCATGCTCTCGCCCTCTTTGAGCCAGATCTGCGAGCCCCCCTTTGACGCCGCATCGGCGCTTGCCGTCACCACGTCGGACAGGGAAATTTTGCCGCTGTCGATCGCCTCGACAACAAGGAGCATACTCATGATTTTAGTGACCGACGCCGGGAAGAGCGGCTCGTTCCCGTTCATGCTCATAAGGACTTTGCCGGTGGTCTGATCCATCAGCACGGCGGCCTTTGCCTTGACCTCGACCGGCATGACCCCCTTCCCGTCGACGGCGGCAGAGACCCTCAGAGGAGCCGCCGCAAGGATAAATACCGCGCAAAGCAGAAAACACAATGTTTTTTTCATAATGATCTCACCTCATTAATCCTTATGACGGACGGCAGGCAAATAAAACTTGAAGTCGGCGTTAATTTATATTATAATTGCTCATACGGAATCCCGGATCATCATAACGGCAAAGGACTGCATAAGATGAAAATTGCATTTTATACTCTCGGCTGCAAGGTCAATCAATACGAGACGCAGGCAATGGCAGAGACGATGGAAAAACAGGGCTTCGAGCTTGTCACACCTGACGAAAGCGCCGACATATACGTTATAAACTCCTGCACGGTCACGGCGGAGAGCGACCGCAAGACCCGTCAGGCGGTCAGACGCTTCAAGCGCAGCCATCCGGACAGCATAGTCATACTCACCGGCTGTATGCCGCAGGCCTTTCCCGAGGACGCGCGCAGGCTTGAGCAGGCGGACATAGTCCTCGGCAACAGGAGCAACGCACGGCTGCCGGAGCTTATCGAGAGATATTTTTCCTGCGGAGAGCGGATAGTCGAGATTCGTGAGCATGAGAACAAGGAGAGATTCGAGGGGGACTCCGTCTCCGGCTTTGAGGGCAGAACACGGTGCTTTGTAAAGATCGAGGACGGGTGCAACCGCTTTTGCTCATACTGCATCATCCCCTATTCACGCGGCAGGGTCCGCTCCAAGCCGATCGACGAGCTAAGGCAGGAGCTTGAGCGGCTCAGCTCCAAGGGCTTTTCCGAGGTGGTGCTTGTCGGGATAAACCTCTCCGCCTACGGCAGAGACATAGGCTTGAATATCTGCGACGCGGCGGAGCTTGCGGCGGAGCTTGATTTCAGCCGGGTCAGGCTCGGGTCGATAGAGCCGGATCATCTGACCGACGACATCATAGAGAGGCTCGCCGCGATAGAGAAGCTCTGCCCGCAATTCCACATCTCGCTGCAGAGCGGCTGCGACAGGACGCTGAGAGCAATGAACCGGCACTATACCGCCGACGAATTCCGCAGACTGTGCAAAAAGCTGAGGTCGGAGTTTGAGGGCGCGACGCTGACGACGGATATCATGGTCGGCTTCCCTTCAGAGACGGAGGAGGATTTCCGCGAATCGGTCGAATTTGCAAAGGAGATAGGCTTTGAGAAGGTGCACGTCTTCCCCTACTCTGCGCGCGAGGGCACAAGGGCGGCGAAAATGCCGCAGCTCACGCGGGCGGTAAAGACCGAGCGCAGCCGGATAATGATAGAAGAAACGGAGAAAATACGGCGCGCTTTCCTTTTGTCGAACGTCGGGAAACGGGTCGAGGTCCTGCCGGAAACGAGACGCGCGGACGGCTTCACGGAGGGGTACACGAGGAACTACACCCCGGTGATGGTCAGAGGCTCCCATGAGAGCGGCAAACCGATAGAGGTCACCGTGACCGGAGTCGAGGGCGACTTCTGCGTGGCTGAGGCGGATTAAAGGCAACGCCGCACAATTCATGTGTGCTTTAAAGATAATAGACGGAACGGGCGCGTTGCAATATCGCAGCGCGCCCCGTGGTGTTTAAAGCCTAATTATTCAGATTTTCGGGAACAGATTACGGATGAATGTTATTACCGTTATTACAATTTCGATAATCCTTTCAAGCAGCGTTTTTGCCACCGTTGCAGCCGGTTCTTCCGTGACTTCTTCGTCCGCTGCCGGGCTCTGGTCGATCAGCTTGATATATTCTATGTACGAATCCGTTTCGAGCAATTCTTCCTGTGATTTAGTCTGATCGACGTTTGCAAGGAGCACACCCGCCTGTTCGAGGATTGCTGTGTCAAGATCGTCGATAACGCCATCATGGTTGCAGTCTGCCGCCATCCATTTTGCTTCGCCGACCTGTTCCCTTTGGGAACACAGGGGACGATTCCTTGTGTTTTATTTTCAAGATAAAACAAATCGGCACAAAACAGGCGCGGATACACCCCATTTCTGCACCTTGATTGCATAAACGGCAATGATTACATTTTTGGTCGTAGGGAATGCCGACCCCTCAAAAACATGGTCGCCTCACTCGCTTGGAGCGCTTCGTGATTCTCCCTGTTTTTTCACCTCACCGCCTCGCTTCATCGTCCACCGGACGCGCTTCGGCGGTTCGCCCTCGGCATTCCATTGTAAAATTCTGCTGATTTTTCATAGGAACGCTGAGGGCAGCGTTCCCTACACGTGCTTACAGTAAGCATTGCCGATATCATACTTAACGGTGCGAATTCTGTAAAACACAAGGAACCGTCCCCTGTGTTCATAGA
>JAFSXA010000104.1 GCA_017450135.1 Clostridia bacterium
GATAAGGCGATAGTCACCTCAAAAATACTTGACGCTGTCTACAGATCTTCCGATCTGCACAAGGAAGTCCTGTTATAAAGGAGAATGAAAATGGACGTAAGGGTATTTAAAAACGCAGAAGAAATAGGAAAGGCCGCCGCAGAAATCTACGCGGAGCTTTTGGTAAAGAAGCCGAACGCCGTCCTCGGCCTTGCCACCGGAGCTACTCCGGTGCCGACGTACAAGAATCTGATAAAAATGTATGAGGACGGCAGTATAAGCTTCAAAGATGTGGTGACCTTCAACCTCGACGAGTACTGCGGCATCGACAAGAACGATAAGAACAGCTACTACACGTTCATGCACGAAAACCTGTTCTCCCATGTTGATATCAAGGAAGAAAATATAAACTTCCTCGACGGAAACGCAGCGGATTACGAGGCGGAGAGCAGACGCTATGCCGAGGCGATAAAGGCCGCCGGCGGGATCGACCTCCAGCTCCTCGGAGTCGGCACCAACGGCCACATCGCGTTCAACGAGCCTGCCGACGAATTCACGGACGAGGCGTTCAGAGTTACACTCACACAGAGCACGATAGATTCAAACCAAAAATATTTCGGCGATATCCCGATGCCGAGATATGCTATGACAATGGGTATAGGCTCCATCATGCGCTCCAAAAAGATACTGCTGATAGCCACCGGCGAGAAAAAGGCCGACGCGATCAAAAAGATGATTTCGGGCGAGGTCACGCCCCGTGTCCCCTGCTCCATCCTCAACAACCACGCCGATACGATCATAATGCTCGACGAGGCGGCGGCAGGTCTGATAAAATAAGAATACAGTGTAAAAAAGCTTCCGCGAAGCAGCTCAGCCTCGCGGAAGCTTTTTTATATTCGGCTATGAAATCGCTTTTATCACGCGACGTATTTAACGGCTATCTTCAGGATATATCTCAGAACAAGGGAGATATAATAACCGATCTTTCCGGCTATACCTGCCGCATTTTTGCCAACGTTTGCAATATTGCCCGTCACCGAGCCGGTGCCGTAGCCCTCTATGGAGCCGTTATTGTCGCTCGCGCCGTCGCTGTCGGAAACAAACTCCGCAAGGATGGGCGACGCTATGGCGAGCAGGAGATATTCGGCGGCGGTATATGTGCCGATGCTCTTGCAGAAGTCGATCACGAGCCTGTCGGATATTCCGGTCAGACCGAGATTCTTAAAGATACCGCCTGCAACGTCGTCAAGCACGGCGTTATCTATACCGGCGGCCTCCTCCCTTAACAGCACTGCAACAGTTCTGAACAGCGCCGTCACCTCCGGAGAATCTATCGTCAGAGTCTCCTCTCCTGCGTAGTGAGCCGCAACTATATCGGTCGCAAGATCCCAGCCGTTTTTGTAGCCGGTCTTCGGGATCTCTATGCCGTATTTCAGCGCCGTTTCCGAAACGCTTCCTTCCCCGTAGAGAGGATCCGTAAGCGTTTTATTGAGAATATCAACAGCTCCCTTAACAAGGCTGTATCCGAAGTCGCCCTTCTTGACACCGAGCTTTTCGTCCGTCCAGGAGAGCTGCAGGCGATACTGCACACCGACCTTCAAAAACTGCTTTGCGTAAGCGTTGAGGTCAGCCTTCATAAGATTTATCTGCGCGTCGCTGAACTCGGGGCAGGCCGCTCTGAGAGCGTCATAATCTATCTTTTCGATCTCTTTCAGGGAATAATCTATTTTCTCGTCTGTGAGCGTGAACTCCCTGTAAGCGAGAGGATACATAGTCAGCGACGTGGTGGTGAAATCATATATCTTATTGCCGAGTGCAGAGGTGTATACCGCCGTGTCGTTGCAGTGCTCGTGACCCGTGAGCACAAGCTTGATACCGGCGTCGGCAAAAATCTCAGCCGTTGTAAAATGGTACCTGACTATGAAATTGCGGTTGATGAGCCGCTGAATGGGCATATGGTCAATAA
>JAFSXA010000105.1 GCA_017450135.1 Clostridia bacterium
AACGGCTACAACATCAGCATCAGCGTTCTTGACGGCAGCGACGAGATAATGAGCGTATCGCTCTACGCTGCCGACTATGAACAGGCAATGCAGGTAAAGACCAAGTATTTATCCAACCCCACCAAGGTTTATTCAGGTATAATATCATTACTAATGGCATAAGGAGAGTTGTTATGGCAAAGTATACTATTGGAATCGACTACGGCACACTCGCGGGCAGAGCCCTGCTTATCAATGTTGATACCGGAGAGGAGCTGGCGACGTCAGTTCTTGAGTATCCGCACGCGGTCATGGACGAGCAGCTCCCGAGCGGCAGAAAGCTCGGCAGCGACTGGGCGCTTCAGGATCCTCAGGACTATATCGATGTTCTGACCTTTACCATCCCGGAGGTTATCAAAAAGAGCGGTGTTGACCCCGAGGACATAATCGGACTGGGTATAGATTTTACTGCCTGCACCGTTCTGCCGACCTTGGCCGACGGCACTCCCCTGTGCTTTCTTGATAAATACAAGGACGAGCCGCACGCATATGTCAAGCTATGGAAGCACCACGCGGCGCAGGATCATGCCAACCGCATAAACAGGATCGCAAAGGAAACGAATCAGGAATGGCTCGACTACTACGGCGGCAAGATATCCTCCGAGTGGGCGATACCCAAGCTTTGGCAGATCCTTGAGGAAGCTCCCGGGGTTTACGCCGACGCAGACAGATTCATTGAGGCGGCGGACTGGATAGTATGGCAGCTCTGCGGCAAAGAGATCAGGAACTCCTGCTGCGCCGGCTACAAGGGAATGTGGAACAAGGCCAAGGGCTTCCCCTCAAAGGAGTTTTTCAAGGCTCTCGACCCGAGGATGGAGAATGTTATCGATGAAAAATTTTCTCGGGAGATCCTTCCCCTCGGCACAAAGGCCGGAGAAGTCAACGGAAAATTTGCCGAGCTGACCGGGCTTAAGGAAGGCACTGCAGTCGCCGTTCCCATAATCGACGCCCATGTTTTTGTACCGGCAGTCGGCATCACGAAGCCCGGTTCCATGCTGGCTATTATGGGTACGTCCACCTGCCATATGCTTTTAGGAGAATCGGAGATAAAGGTACCGGGTATCAGCGGAGTCGTCGCCGACGGTATACTGCCGGGGCTATACGCCTATGAGGCCGGACAGTGCTGCGTCGGAGATCACTTCCAGTGGTTTATCGACAACTGCCTGCCCAAGTCCTATTTCGACGAGGCTCAGAGGCTCGGTATGAACATACATCAGTACCTGCGTTTAAAGTGCATGAAAAAGGCGCCGGGCGAGAGCGGACTCATAGCCCTCGACTGGTGGAACGGCAACCGCTCGATCTTAGTTGACGCAGATCTTACCGGCGTTATTGTCGGCATGACACTCAACACAAGGCCGGAGGACATCTACCGTGCGCTCATAGAGGCCACGGCCTTCGGAACGAGAGTTATAATTGAAAACTTCCGAAACAACGGAGTGGATATTGATGCCTTCTACGCCGCAGGCGGCATCAGCCAAAAGGATGAATTGACGATGCAGATATACGCCGACGTCATCAATATGCCGATAAAGATCGCAGACTGCAAGGAGGGCGGCGCCCTGGGCAGCGCGATATACGGCTCCTGCGCCGCAGGCAAAGAGATCGGCGGCTACGACAGTCTGTATGAGGCAGCCGAAAAGCTCGGCAAGGTCAAGGACAAGGTCTACACTCCGGATCCCGAACACGTTGCCGTATACAACAAGCTGTACGAGGAATACAAGATCCTGCACGACTATTTCGGCACGGGCTGGAATGATGTGATGAAGCGCCTGAAAAAGCTCAAAAACGAGGTTTGATTCAATATAAAGAAATATTAAAACGCAGATAAAACATAATAAACAAAAGGCAAGGTGCGGAGACTGAGTTTCTGCACCTTGCTTGTATTATTAAAGGATGATCAAAAATTATTATTAAGCGGAGCAAGGCTCCTTTCAAGTATGCCGTTGACGAAGGCGATGAAGGTACCGTAATTCGTAAACGGTATTCCCGCGTCCCCGGCGCATTTTCTGCGGTATGCTACCTCCCTTTCACTGAGCATACAGCCGCCGCAGTGGATTATCAAAGAGAACTCCGACAGATCCTCGGGAAACCCTGTACCGGTCGAGGTTTTGATCTTCAGCCTTCTGCCGGTATGCTCCCTGAGCCAGCGCGGTATTTTCACAGTTCCTATATCGAGGCACTGTCTGTGGTGGGTACAGCCCTCCGATATGAGCACCGTGTCCCCGTCCCGGAGCTTATCTATCGCTCCGATGCCCTCGACCGCCGTGCGTAAAAAGCCTTTGTAGCGCGACATGAGTATCGAGAACGAGGTCAGAGGAACGTCCCGAGGTATTGTCTCGGCAACGAAGCCGAAGACCTGACTGTCTGTTATCACAAGCGAGGGCGGCTCTGCAAGACCTTTAAGAGTTTTTTCAAGCTCTGTCTCCCTTGTTACGACGACGGCCGCTCCGCAGTCGAGAATATCGCGAATTACCTGCTGCTGTGGCAAAATAAGCCTGCCCTTGGGCGCCGATGCGTCAATTGGTGTAACAAGAACTACGAGCTGACCCGGGCTGACAATATCGGCCGCGAGCCTTCTGCCGCTGTCACGGGGCGCCATTCCCGCAAGCTTTCTCTTGAGCAGATCGATATTCCTGCCGGTGGCGGCGCTGACACACAGGGAGTTTTCAACATCCGTGTTGATATCCGACTCATCGCATTTATTGAAAACCACAATGTATTCGAGGGATTTCTTTTTCACCAGCTCAAGGAAATCCGCATCCTCGGCAGTCATTCCCAGTGTACTGTCGACCACAAGCACGGCGATATCGGTCTTATTGAGGACGTTCGTCGTCTTTTTCATCCTCTTTTCGCCGAGATCTCCCTCATCGTCAAACCCGGGAGTGTCGATCATCACGACCGGGCCGAGCGTCGACAGCTCCAT
>JAFSXA010000106.1 GCA_017450135.1 Clostridia bacterium
AATTTTATGCCGATGGCCAAGCTGAATTTCAGGAAGGAAGCCGTTATTACTCAGCTCTGGCACGCGGAGGGAGCATTCAAAAAATTCGGCCTCGATATCGACCAGCCCGAGGAGATCAGAAGGCTGGAGCTGGAGGGCTGCAAAAAGCTCAGCTACGTCGTCTGCTCCTCTGAATCCGTTGTGGACATATATGCCGGAGCCTTCGGCATCTCTGATTATAAGGTCCTTCCGCTCGGCTCAGCGAGAAGTGACTATTTCTTCCGCAGACTGAACGAGGAAAAGCTCAGAGCAAGGTTCGACAGGCGTTATCCTGACTGCCGCGGCAAAAAGCTTGTGCTGTACGCTCCGACCTTCAGGGACGATCCGGCGGACGATGAGAAGCTGCTCGAAAGCTTCGATATCCGCGCTTTCAACGATCGCTTCGGCGGCGAATACGCCCTGCTGATAAGACTGCATCCCCAGGTGCATACCGACCCCGGCAGGCTCGAGGGGGCGGTGAACGTCAGCGGCTATGAAAACGTGAATGAGCTGGTAAGGCTGACGGATGTGCTCATCACCGACTATTCCTCTATCTGCATGGATTTTGCGTTGACCGAAAAACCGATTTACTTCTACGCCTTCGATTTTGACAAGTACAATTCCGAGCGCTCATTCTATGATGAGTATGAAAAATATATCCCCGGCCCTCTCACGGACGATTTTACAACGCTTTTGAACCTTATTTCGAGCGGGCTATCGGAGACTTACCGCAACAGGATGTATAAATTCCGCACCTATAATTTCGGCAGTCCCGACGGACACGCCGCCCAAAGAATAGTTGACAGGATCATTTACGGCGCCGCGGAGGAAGCCGGGAATGACGAATGAGCTGTTAATAAAATAAGCATAAAGAATCGCAGAGTATGGATCTCCATGCCCTGCGATTTTTAGTTTGCTTTTTAATTATTTTTTCTTCTTAAAGATGTTAGTCACGCTGCCGTCGATTATCAGGCTGTGCTCTTTTTCGCTGAGCTTTTTATAAATCGCGCTGACGATGAGTCCGGCGATCAGTCCGGCGACGAAGCCGATGATCAGTCCGCCGACCACGTCCGAGGGATAGTGGACGCAGAGATACATCCTTGACACGCCCATCAGTAGGGCAAAGATGAAAGCCGTCCAGCTGATCCTTTTGTCAGTGACGAAGAAAAGACCGGTCATTGCCGCCATGGCCGACGTTGTGTGGCCCGAGGGGAACGAGTTCTTGCTCTCAAGGTGCGAGCCTGCGTATTCCCACCATTGATGGAAAACCTCGCTGCTGACGTAGGGTCTGGGTCTTGCGATCAGCGGCTTTATTGTAAGGTTAGTGAATAAAGCTCCTACGCATATCGCGAACAGCATCGCTCCGCCGGCTTTTCGTGTTTTTTTGAAAAGAAGCAGGAAGCAGGAGAGAAGAATAAGGAACAGTCCGTCCTCGCCGAGATATGTAATAAAGGTAAGGAAGGGAGTAAAAAAGGCTCCCGCGGCGGATGCGTGAAGCTTATGCAGGAACTCGAGAACAGCGTAATCGAACTGTGCAAACGTTTCGTTTATCCATAACGCTGCAGATGTCATAGAAGAACCTCCAATCTTAAATTTGTTTAATTATATCATTACGACCGACTTTTTTCAATTGTTTTTTTGTATGTCAATAAAAAAGTTGCAACAGGCCGCAGGATGTGATAAAATTGAAATACCGAACAAAATGAACGGAGGGCTATTATGGCTGTAATTACCAAGCTGGTTTCTCTTTTGCTGTCATTGATAATGGCTCTGTCTGCCGCGTTTACTCCGGTAGACAAGGGCGGCGACACGGGCAAATACCCTGCCTCGGAGAATTATCCCTATACTCTTGAGGATATGTCGGTGGTATATGACAGGAAGGACGAGAACGGGAACTATTATCCGCTTGTGGTCGTACCCGGTATTTCTCATTCGATCACCTATGTCAAGGATGAGAATTACGATTACGGCGCCGAGGAGGACAAATCGCGTCCGCCGATCAAGAGGGACGCCTTCGGCAACGATCTTTCCGGCTCAACAATAATCGCAGATATCCCAGAGATTATTTCTGCGGCAGCGAGGTATCTGCTGCCCGCTCTGACAAAGTCGATAATCACCCAGTCCGATAACGGGCTTACCGAGGGTGCTGCAAGGTTTGCCGACGTGGCGTTTGCTCCCCAGCAGACAAATCCCGACGGCACCTTCAAAAACAACGATATCGAGCTGCTCGAGTTCAACGGCTCATTCGCTGATTTTGCGGATAAGGACGGACACGAGGATTATATGGAGAACGCCTGCGCCTATCTCTATAAGATCCTTCCGCTGCGCGCCGTATCCGAAGTTATCGGCGAGGAGAATCTGTTCTTCTTCACCTTCAGCCTTTTTGACAGCCCGATGAACGCTGCGGACTATCTTGACGAGTATATCGACATGGTGCTTGAAAAGACCGGGGCGAAAAAGGTAAACCTTCTCCCGATAAGCCTCGGCGGAACCGTTTTCACGGCATTCTGCGAGTCTTATACGGATACAGACAAGGTCAACGCCGTGGTCAACGTAGTGCCCGTCCTCAACGGAGCTCAGGTTCTGACGGATATCTATAAGCACAATTTCAATATGACTCCGGAATTCTGGTATCAGACCTTTTTCCCGATGGCGATAGGCGAGTTCACAAACTACGGCGAGATAATAGGCCACGCGGTGAACCTGCTTCTCAGAGCCCTGCCCGCGAATGTGAACAGAGCCATGCTGGATTCGATATTCGACGTCATGTTCGACCATCTCCTGCAGAACACTCCGCAGATATGGGCTATGGTGGATCGCGACTCATATCCCGCTCTTGCGGAAAAATATCTCTCCGATGAGGCTCACGCTCCCGTCAGGGCAAAGACCGACGCCTTCAACCGCGCACAGAACAATCTTGAAGAGAATATCGCCGCCATGAGAGAGAGAGGCGTGGAGATAAGCATAATCGCAGGCTACAGCCTCAATTCCGGCGACAACAGATATAAATTCTTCCACCTTATGGGCGACTCATACAACGTCAGCGGTGACGGAGTCATCAACATCGAATCAACGAGTCTCGGCGCCACTGCGGCTCTTCCGGGTGAAAAGCTGCCCGAGGGCTACAAGCAGAAGATAGACTCCGATTACTGCTACATCTCTCCCGACGGAGAGCTGGACGCCTCCACCGGCGTGCTCCCGGACAACACGTGGTACTTCTATGATATGCACCATGAGGACGCTGCGAACAACGCCCCGGTAATCAATCTTGCGAGGGCTCTGATGTATTCAAACGAGGTCAGGGACGTGCACTCGAATCCGGAAAAATATCCTCAGTTCGGCGCCAATTCCGATAACTGGTTCATCAGGCGTTGGAGATACTCCGGTATAAAGGATCTCTATGCGAAGTATATGGCAGGGGAGCTTGACTGGAGCGAGGAGAAGGCTCAGCGCTGCAGAGATATCATGTACGACTGCGAGCGCGTGATGAGAGCGACTATCGCTGACTCCGCCTTCTGCGAGGAGACGACGCTCAGAGTCAACCGCTTCCTCAATGAGAACGGCAGCCTCGGCGACAGCAGCGTAAATATCGTCAGACAGAAGCAGCTTGAGGAGCTTCCGCCCTACCTGAAGGCGATCGAGGCGGTGCTCGCCTACGTTGACAATTCGCTCTACACGGTATTCAGCGACAAGGCGTATTCACAGTTCTGGCAGCTCTACTTCGCATAAT
>JAFSXA010000107.1 GCA_017450135.1 Clostridia bacterium
CAATATACTTTCTCGAATATCCCATCGTGGCTCCGTAAAGGAAGATATTCTCCTTGCCGGAATAGTTCATGTCAAAGCCGGCTCCGAGCTCAAGCAGCGGAGCTATGACGCCGTGCACCGTGACGCTGCCCTTAGTGGGCTTGAGCACACCGGCGACTGTCTTGAGCAGGGTGCTCTTTCCGGCGCCGTTAAAGCCGAGGATACCGAGCCTGTCGCCCTTGTTGACGGTGAAGGAGATATCCTGAAGCGCCCAGAACTCCGTGAAATTGAGCTTTCCGGTAACCAGTTTAATGAAGTATTCTTTTATATTGTCAACCTTTTCGCTGTTAAGGTTGAACAGTATGCTGACGTTGTCAACGATTATTGCCGGTTTTGCCATTGTTCCCACCTCATCAGATGTGAAGGATGAATTCATCCTGTTTTTTGTAGAAAAATACGAAGCCGATGACATTCATTACCAAGCCGAAAACGAGGGTATAGGCAAAGCCCTTCCAGCTCCAGTCAAAGCCGTTGACAAGCACACAGCTCCTTGTCAGATCGCAGACCCAGTACAGCGGATTCAGCTTGATGACCGTGGCAAACCACGCCATATTCCCCTCCAGGTGGAGAGATTTGATCTTATAGAATACGGGAGTCATGTAGAAAAGGAGCATTGTGAATACGTCGTATATGTATTCGATATCCTTGAAAAAAACGTTGAGAACGGAGAGCACCATTCCGCATCCCATGCTGACAATGAAAAGCAGGAGGATCGGAACGATTATCAGGAAGAACCGCCACGATAGCACAAGCTCCGGATACCTGTCCCGCATAAAAATATAGAAGAAAGCGAAAACGACCACAAGAACCGAGAGGGAGATTATAAATGTGACAAAATTCGCCAGCATATTTGAGATCGGATAGACGTACTTTGGCACATAGACCTTTTTGATGATCGACGCGCTGTTCCTGATGGATCTCATGCCCCTCTTGGTGGACTGTGAAAAGCACTCATACATAAGGCGGCCGATAAGTACGTACAGCGGGTAGCACACGACTCCCGAGCTTGACGTGCCGAAAAGCTTGCCGAATATCAGGACGAGCACGATCATCGTCAGCAGGGGCTGGAGGAACGTCCAGAACATTCCGAGGAAGGAGTCCCTGTACTGGAGCTTGACGTTCTTTCTGACTATCTCCTGAACAAGATAGCGGTACTTATAGGCGTTTTTGAAATAGTTTTTTAACGGTATTTTTTTCACCGCTGTGTTTTCCGACATTATTCACACCTCATATGGTTTTCCACTTGGAAAAATACTTTAGCATAGATTCAAAATGAATAAGCATCAGTTTGAAATTTCTTTTGCTGTCCCTGCCCCAGACGTGGTTGACGACCGCGTCCGGATAGTAGACCGTGCGCGACACCTGATTGACCTGTCGTGTCAGATCGGCGTCCTCAAAATACATGAAGTATCTCTTGTCAAAGCCGTCCAGCCTTTTGAACAGCTCCGTTCTTATCATCATAAAGCAGCCGGTCGCATTCTGAATATCGACGGGCTCTGTGAGGTCGCAGTCAAGCATTGCGTATTCCCTGAGCAGTCTGCCCGGCTCGTCGCCCCTCAGACGGCTTGCGACAAGGTATTTGAGCCTCGGATTCTTCTTGCCGAGGATCTGATCCCTGCCGTCGGGGAAGCAGATGCGCGGAGATACCATTCCGATGTCCCCGTTCGCGTCCATGTAAGCCGACATCTTGCCGACGGCGTTTTCTTTGAGGACGATATCGGGGTTGATTATCGCGTGGTAATCCGAATCTATCAGCGGCAGCAGTACATTGTGGCCGGCGCCGAAGCCGAGATTTTCCTCCTGAATCAGGAGCTCCGCCTGAGGGTAATTGTCCCTGATGAACTCCGGGGTGCCGTCGGTGGAAAGATTGTCCACAATATAGAGCTTGAAATCTATGTCATCCGTAAACTCATAAAGAGTTTCGAGAGTTTTTCCGATGGTGGAAATATTGTTGTGAGTAACAATACATCCGGTCACCTTATGATACATTTGGCCGACCTACTTTCTCAATAAACATCCGACAATATCAATTCGCCATTTTAACTTCTGCAAAACGGAGCTGCCGTTGCCGGAAAGGTTTGACCCATGGCGTCTGTAAAGCAGATACGGATGGTCTATCAGGCTCACCCTGCCGTGCTTTTCGCCGATCAGCCCTATCCACTGATCGTGCATGGGCAGCCTGTCGGGGAACGGAAGTATATATTCTTTAAGTTCCGCCCTGAAAGCCATGCAGCTTCCCTGGTAAGAATTTTTGACTATATTCTTAATTATTCCCGTACCGGCATGATTCAGCTCAAAGGCCGTCTCGCCGGTGCGGTTGAGCTCGCCGTCGGTGATATAGGCGTCGTGCATGACGACGTCCGCTCCGCGGTCAAATTCCTTCATGACCGCCTCGACCTTGCCCTCGAGCCACACGTCGTCCTGGTCGCAAAGGAA
>JAFSXA010000108.1 GCA_017450135.1 Clostridia bacterium
ACCTGGACCTTCGGCAGCGACGGCGAAAAGGATCCTTCGCTCGCCGACGAATACTATTTCCGCTTCAACGAGATGATAACCGGCAAGGCAAGGGAGAACGTATACTACGCCGACGTGATAAACGGATACCACATTATCGTCCTCACCTCGGAAGGCAACTCCGGCGACGCAGCCACCATCTCCGAAGCGCAGTTCCAATGGTACAAAGCGGAGCTTGAAAATGCCGGAGCCGACGGTAAGCCCATCTTCGTATTCTGCCACTATTCCTTTGCCGGCACACACGGGCTTCCGTACACATTCTCGCACGACAAGGGAGATACGGATGAAGTCGGCGGACTCGGCGAATACAACGACAGGATACTGGCGGAGACGTCCAAGTACAAAAACGTGTTTTGGATCAGCGGCCATATCCACGGCGGCTTTACGGAGCCGATCCTCGAAAAGCTCACGGGCTACACGGCATATGAGAACCTGAACGGTATCAACTGCATCAATCTGCCCTCGCTGACGAAGCTGCAGATCAACGGTCACGTCACACTGGGCACGGGCTACGTGTTCGAGGTCTACCCCGACACGGTGGTCGCAAGAGCGAGAAACTTTGTGACCGGCACCTGGCTGCCCTGGCACGATATAACCATTGAGCTTGAAAAATAAACCGTTCCTCATAAGACTGCCGCATTCAGCGAAGAACAAAAAGAAACATAATTAAAAATGCAGTTTGCAACAGATGTTCTACAGCTCCTTATTTATACCCTGTCTTTGAACAAACAGACCTAAAATCCGTATAATATACCGCTGTTTTTGGTGCTGTTCACCGAAAAAATGATTATCTATTTACTTTTTATTTAAAAAGTGTTATTCTGAAAGCTGTATTTTAGTATAGCTTCCGTTTTTTCAACAATATCGAACAGGAGTTGTTATTATTGAAAACAAAGGTAAAATATAAGGATTACGGCGATTTTCCGGACATGAACACAGTCCGGGACATTGTCGTCTACGGCGCTGAAAGAGGCGGGGACAAAAAGCAGTTCAAGTTTGAGAACCTCGACGGAAAAAAGGAGGTCAAGACCTTCAATGAGACGTACCGCGACGTTATCGGTATGTATATGTATTTCCGCAAGCTCGGCCTCACCGGCAAGAAAATAGCGTTGCTCAGCGAGAATTCCTATTACTGGATCGCGATCTTCTACGCCGTTTCCATGGGCAACTTTATCATGATACCCATGGACTCCAAGCTTACCGACCCGGAGCTTGTCGACATCGCCGTCAGGAGCCGCTGCGACGCAATATGCTACTCGCCCGACTACGCCTCCACCGCGGAGCTGATGAGAGCTAATGAAGACGTATGCATAACCGAATACATCCCGATAGCGGACTTCTACGACCACGTCAGAGACGGCTACGGGGAGCTTGCGGACAGCGACGGGATCCCCTGCCCAGACGAAAAGATAGACCCCGACGCCCTCGCATACATAGTCTACACCTCCGGCACCACGGGCAAATCCAAGGGCGTAATGCTCTCCCAGGCAAACGTGGCGACGGATTCAACGGCGACTCTCAGGGCTATGACCGCCGGACGGACGGTCTCCTTCCTGCCCTTCAACCACACTTTCTCATGGGCGAGCTCGATAATCGCCGGGCATCTGCTCTCGGTCTACGTCTACATAAGCAAGAGCATCAAGCATCTTCAGAAGGATTTTTCAGAACAGCATCCCCAGCATTTCACCGCCGTCCCCCTCGCGGTAGAGACCGTGAACAAGAGGATATGGGCCACCGCCAAGAAAAACGGCAGGACTGCGGCTCTGCTCAACGGACTCAAGCTCAGCCGTTTTCTGATGAAATTCGGCATAGACCTCAGGCACCGGCTGTTCAAGGAGGTCATAGACAGCCTCGGCGGCAACCTTGAAATGATAATCTGCGGCGGCGCCCACCTCGATGAAAAATACGAGCGCGAGCTCTACGACATGGGCATACAGGTCATAGTCGGCTACGGCATAACCGAGTGCTCCCCCGTCGTCACCTGCAACAGGCTGAACGATTTCAAATTCGGCAGCGTCGGCAAGGCGCTCGAATGCAATGAGATAAAGATAAAGGACCCCGACGCCGACGGAATCGGCGAGGTCTGCGTGCGCGGAACGAACGTAATGCTCGGATACTATGACGACCCCGAGGCCACCGAGGAGGCCTTTGACGGCGAATGGTACAAGACCGGCGATTACGGCTATATTGACAGCGACGGCTTCCTTTTCCTCAAGGGCAGAAAGAAGAACCTGATCGTCCTCTCAAACGGCAAAAACGTATCGCCCGAGGAGCTTGAGGAAAAGCTCAAGCAAATTGATTACGTCAAAGAGGTACTGGTCTATGACGAGGACGACGTCATCACCGCCGAGTTCTACCTCGAGCCCGACGCGGAGAACGCCGACAGGCTCAGGGAAGACGTGAACGCCGTCAACCGCGAGCTGCCGACTTACAAGCGCATAGGCAATATAAAGACAAGGAGCACGGAATTCCCGAAAACCACCACGATGAAGATAAAAAGACAGTACTCGTAGATCAAGGCCGTCGGCTTCAGCGATGAACAAAAAGAAAATATAACAAGGGTAAGGGATAAGCCCTCAAATAAGCAAGGTGCAGAATGTTGAACTCTGCACCTTGCTTGCTTTTATATTGTAGGGGTCAGCCCCTGCAAAAAACCTTCCATAAAACCTCATAAAAATTTGACAGGAGGGCGACCCTTAAAAATACAGCAGAATCTGACTGGCTGCCGGGGTCGTCAGCCCCTACAAGCGCTTACAGTCAGCATTGCCGAAATTCGTTTTCACGAAAGAATCATTTTATCTCGATATTCAACAAATCCGGCAATTTTTACGTCTTTGTGTAGGGGTCGACGACCTCGGCGACCCAAAATCAA
>JAFSXA010000109.1 GCA_017450135.1 Clostridia bacterium
GGAAAATATTTGTGACGATCTTCGCCCTGTAATTGCTGTGGACGGAGACAAAGGTGTCAAGCTTTTTATACTCGCCGTTCTCTATGGCGTAAACGTCATATTCGTCCCTGTTGAGGAAATTGAATATGGGGGACTTGATAAAACCGGTGAGCTTGAAAACTCCGCCCTCGACCCTCGGCTTGTGCCCGATGACGACAAAATCCTCCTGCTTGTAGGCCTCGTTGCCGTCGATCATCAGCTTCAGACCTTCGCTGTCCTGAATGAATTCTATACTTGTGTTTTCCTTTTTAGCGAGCCAATAGCAGCTCCTGTAAATCTCTATCATCGGGTGCTCGAGTATGGTGTCGGAATCCACCCTGTTGAGCAGATCGATTATTCGGCGCTTTGCACGCTCGCGCTCCTCGCCCTCATAATGATAGGGATAGAGGATATCGTCCGAGAGCCTCCAGTTAATATCGTTGATGAACATCGCCTGAAAATACTTCGGAACCTTGCCGCTGAAATTAGCAAACAGCTCTTCAAAATATTTGATGGACGTTTCAAACAGATAATACGCGTGGAAATAGATGCGCATTATACTGCTCTCGTTGCCCTTGTTATACATATACGTGCCGCCGGGGCAGTAGCCCATTTTCATCTTGGGCATGAGCACGCGGTTGCAGTATTCCTGATCCTCCAGCTTGAAGCCCGGAGTGGTGTTGAAAAGCACATTGTCTTCTCCGATATTCTTGACGCAGACGTTGACACGGGTCTGGGTAAGATACGGATATTCTTCAAGATCGTACACTCCCTGCCGCTTGAGCATTTTGAATCTGAAATGCGGCTTCAGTATGCGCTCCTGATTGTACCTGACCTCATTGTAGGCGACCATGTCGACCTTGTCATACACGCTGTCAAAGTAATTCGTGACCTTTTCGACCGTAGGCGGAGTGAAATAATCGTCGCTGTCCAGGAAGAAAAGATACTTGCCCTTCGCGTGCTTTATACCGAAGTTTCTCGTCGCGGAAAGTCCCTCGTTCTCCTTGGAAAACGCTTTGATAAAATCATACTTTTCGCTGTAACGCTTGCAGATCTCCCAGCTGTTATCCGGGGAGCCGTCGTTTATCACAAGGACTTCCATCTTTGATTTGTCAATAGTCTGATTAACAAGCGAATCAAGGCATATCTCCAGATAGTCCTCAACATTGTATACGGGAACTATGACCGATGCCTGATAATCAAATTTCATTTGATACGCCTCCGTTAATTTGTGCAGTGAGTGTGTATTACAAGAACTTTTTTATTAATGGGATTTTTCTGAGCAGAAAAACAATTACGAAAGATACCAAGGCTATACCGGCGATAAGCAACGGGAACGACCACGGGTATTGATAGGGGTCAAACTCCGCGTAACGCAGGATCAGCCTGACAAATATCATATGCACAAGATATATGCCGAAGCCGCAGGAATCAAAGAGAGCAATCGGCTTTTTCATGTGCGCAGGCTCCTCGCCGTTTTTGCTGAAGATCAGGGCAAATAGCGAGAGCGACTGCAGGACGACCGGAACGGAAGAATAGCCGATCAGCGGTGCAAGCTCTGTTTCGGTCGTTAGTGAAAAGTATGTTATAAGCACCGTCAGCGCCGTCGCGAAAACAAAGACTGCGGCGGCGACCGGCTTCTTTATTTTTATAATGCCCGAGGCTATCGCGTACCCGGCAAACAGGTAGAACGGATAGATCGTCGAAACGTGGATATAAAACGCCGTCTCCAGCTCGAATATCTCAAGAACAGGCAGTAGAGAAATAAAGATAAAGTATACGAGCAAAAGATATTTTATCTCCCTGCCGTCGCTCGCTCCCGCGATTTTTTTATAAAACGGGAGCAGGATATACAGGCCGATCAGCAGATACAGATACCACATATGCGCCCAGGTATCTCCCGTGAAAATCTCCTTGAACCCGAGCAGGAAATTTGTCACGGTCTTTTCCTCTCTGTCAATGAAGACGTCAAAGACTCTGTAAGCCAAAACAAAAAGGATGAGCGCGCCCGCGACACGGGAAATGTACCGCGTCCAAATCTGCTTGTATCCTATTTTCTTCTCGGGTCTGAGCAGCAGCGCACCGGTGACCATGACAAAACACGGAACCGCCCACATGAGGCAATAGGTCAAGGCGGTGGAAATAAACTTCGCAGTGAAGCTGAGATTCTCTTTACTCAGCAGCAGCGCGGAATAGACAACGTGCATACATATGACCGCAAGGCAGCCGAGCGATCTTATGTAAACAAACGAATAATTCCGCTTTTTCGCCGAGCCGTCAGTTGATAAGCGCGTCATCGCCTATACATCCCATATCGTCATCCTCGGAGGCAGACTTGCTTTCAGCCGTCTTCTTCTCTTTCTTCTCCTTGGATTTTTCCGACTTTTCCGACTTTTCCGATTTTTCGGACTTTTCGGACTTCTTGCTTTCGGAGGGCTTTTTCTTTGCGGAGGTGCCGCTCTCTTTTTCGTCGTTCTTTTTGTGAGCGGTGGTTGACGCCTCGGTGGTCGCGGTCTGCTCCGTCGTCGCGGTCTCGTTTTGCGTTGTTGTCTCCGGCTCGCTTTGCGTCGTCGTCTCAATACCGCCGAGAGTCGTTGTCTCTCCCTCGGTTTCGGTCATAGCCGCTTTCTTCGCGCAGGCTCCGAGACTCAGGCAGAGCGTTGCCGCGAGAATCGCCGCTGTGATTTTTTTACAGTGCATTTTCTTTTCCTCCTCAGTTCATTGCTGCTATTCTGTTATACTTAAGAGTACCCTTGTCGCCGTACTCAAACATATACTGTGAAATCCTGGTTCTTCCTCTTTGTAAAAGCTGATGATCATACTGCGGATCGCATACATAGGTCTTACCGTCAATGGTTATCTCCGCCCAGGAGTGGTTGCCGCGGGTTCCGTCTCTGTAGGGGACCGTGCCCCTGACCGCGTGAGCGTCATAGTCGAGCAGTCTCGCCATCTGTACAAAGCAGTTGGAGAAACAGTAGCAATTTCCCTTGCGGTTTTTGAAGCCGTATATCGCGTATTTTTCCGCGCCGAGCGAACCGTCGGTGGGCACGCAGTATTTATCATAATCCAGCTTGTATACGCACCATGTGTACGCGCTCTTGAGATCCCACTTGGTCGTATTGAGCGCCTTTATCGCATAGCTGACGACCTGTTTGTCCGCGCCGGTGACCTTGCCGGAGGTGATCGTATATGTTATGCCGTCCTTTTTGACGCTGCCGGAATACTTCTCATCGAGCTTGCCGCTCCTGAAATTCCACATACCCCATTCGTTGCGCACAAGGCCGTTGAACTTCAGATCAAGGTCGCTGTCGGTGATATACCACCAGCCGTACTGGTTCTTTGCCATACCGGTGTAAAGCCCGACGTAGTCTTTGCCCGAGAGCTTCTTGTACAGACCCTTGACGATATAGACCCATTTGTCACGCCGGATATTTCCGTCGTAGATTTTGACCATGCCGGTGTAGGTTGTATTCTTGGCGCCCTTTGAGAAATACCATATTCCGCTGTCCGAAATCTCCGCGAGGGCGTAGGTCTTATGTCCGAGCTGACCTTTTTCGATAAACCAGATGCCGTAGGGGTTCTTTGCGGCGCCGGTATATGTATAGTCGATCTTGCCGTCCGTGACGTACCACCAGTCATAGGCATTCTTTGCCATACCGGTGTAAAGCCCCTTGAGCTTACCGTTTTCATATTTCTTAAAGCAGCCGTCTATCAGGTAAACCCATTCGCCGTTTTCAATATCGCCCTTGGTTATCTTTGTCAATCCGTCGGTGACCTTATCCACACCGCCGTTGATAAAATGCCAAATGCCCTTCTGCGGGATCTCTCCGAGGCCGTCATAGCCGTGATCCAGCTTGCCATTCGTAATATACCAGTTGCCGTATTGGTTTTCGGCGACGCCTGTGTATGAATAATCTATCTTGTTGTCCTTTACATACCACCAGTCGTAGCGGTTTTTTGCCATACCGGTGTAGGTGCCCTCTGTTCTTCCGAGAGTTTTTTTCTGATACAGTCCGTCGTCAAGATAGACCCATTCGCCTTTTTCAATGTCGCCTGAGGTTATCTTGACCAGTCCGTTTGCGCTGCTGTCCAGCTTTCCGTTGCTGACGTACCAGATGCCCTCGATGTTTTCGGCAAGTCCGTTATATGACGGATCGCGGTTGCCGTCGGAATCGACGTATACCCAATCCCTGCCCTCAAGCTTGAGCCTGCCCTTGTCTCCGTCTGCCGCGGCAGCGTTGAGACTTACCGCCGCGCACAGCGCAGCCGCTACCGCCGCAACGGTGATGATTTTTTGAAACACTTTCATTTTCTCTCACTCCGATTATTCATTATTGATAGAGAAGATCATGATAGCTATAATCTTCCATATTTAATTAATTCTATCATTTAATAAACTTTCCGTCAACCCTTGAAAGTCAGTTTTGCTAAAGTTTTGCCACGTAATTTACGGTATTTTTGTTTGCAGGCGGTGCGCTCGGGAAACGCTCGGGAAAAGTTCAAAAAGCTTGGCAAAACATATTGAAATATTGTTCCCCTTAGTTTATACTGTTATAAATCAGTAACCGGTTCCCGGCGATCACTGCCGGCGCGAAAGGAGAAGCAATGCGATACATTGTGATGGACCTCGAGTGGAACAACGTCTATGCCGGCAAAATAAAGGGCTTCATCAACGAGATCATTGAGATCGGCGCGATCATGCTCGACGAAAACCTCGAATATATCGACGAGTTTTCCTCGATCATCAGATCCTCCATCGGCAAGAAGCTCCGCGGCAAGGTCAGGCAGCTCACAAACCTTACTAACGAGGACGTGCGCAGCGGCAAGCCGTTTGCGTCGGTGATGCATGACTTCGGCAAATGGACAGGCGACGGCGACAACGTTATTCTCACCTGGGGTGACGGCGACATCAGGGTACTGATCGAAAATTTCAAATATATATGCGGCATCAAGACCATCCCGTTTCTGAGCAACTATATGGATATTCAGAAATACTTTCAGCACAAGATGGGGCTTCCGTCCTCTCACCAGATCAGTCTTGCCGCCGCGTCGGAGCTTGCCAAAGTGGACGAGGGGGAATTTGCCCATCACAGAGCGTTTGACGACAGCTACATCACAGCGGAATGCATGAAAAAGGTCTTTGACCCGGACGATTTTTTCAATCACGTCTTTCACTGTGACAACAGCTTTTACAAACGGCTTGAATTCAAACCGCGCATCATCAGCAATATCAACAATCCCCTTGTAGACAAGTCCCTGCTGGATTACACCTGCGGAGTTTGCTCTACCCACTGCGACATTGTGCGTGACTGGCGGCTGTCAAATCAGTTCTTCAGGGCGATCTACGTCTGCCCCCAATGCGGAAGAAGGACGCGCGTCTGTGTGAGATTCAAGAAATATTTCGATCACCTTGAGGTCAGAAAAAACGTTTCCGTGATAACCGACGAAAAGGTTCACGAAAACGCACAAAAAGCAGAATAGCCCCGGATTTTAAGCCATTTTTCATTCGGCTCTCCGGGGCTGCTTTTTTATGCTTTTTCATACGCGCCGCTTTTCTTTTATCGGGAATAACTATTGCATAACCAGACAAAATATGATAAAGTAGAATTACTAAACGGAGCCTCTGAACGCGTCGAGTGTTCAAAGGTAACAAATAAAATAAAGGAGTGTCCCTATGAAGTATGAAATCAAAGGCGGCAGCTTTCCGGCAGTGATCTGCACGGTCGAGCCCGGTGAAACAATGATCACCGAAGGCGGCGGAATGAGCTGGATGAGCCCGAACATGAAAATGGAAACTACGTCCAACGGCGGCATCGGTAAGGTATTCGGCAGAGTGTTTTCCGGTGAAAAAATGTTTCAGAACAAATACACGGCCGTCGGCGGCGAAGGCATGATAGCCTTCTCGAACAGCTTCCCGGGCGACATCCGCGCGATCGAGCTGAACGGGAACGACGTTATCTGCCAGAAGTCGGCGTTCCTCGCCTCCACAAGCGGCGTTGAGCTTTCCACCTTCTTCAACAAAAAGCTCGGTGCAGGCGTTTTCGGCGGCGAAGGCTTCATCATGCAGCGACTGAGCGGCAACGGAATCGCGTTCATTGAGATCGACGGTTCTGCCATAACCTATAACCTCAATGCCGGCGAGCAGCTTGTTGTCGAGACCGGCAGGCTCGTCACCATGAGCGCAACCTGTAAGATGGATATCCAGCAGATCAGGGGCGTCAAGAACGTTCTCTTCGGCGGCGAAGGCCTTTTCAACACCATCATCACCGGCCCCGGAGAGGTGGTTGTGCAGACCATGACCCTTCCGAAGGTTGCGTCAGCTATCAGCCCCTTCATTGCTAAGGGCGGCGACTGATTTAAAAACGTTATTCCCGTTTTCCTTCGCCGAGGGCAGTGTTCCCAACAATTCTTTGATGTAAGCATTGCCGAAATTATGTTTAACAGTGCGAGTTCTGTAAAGCATCTGGACAACCCTCTGTGTTCCAAACTCTGCTGTTTTTTAAGGGTCGCCGAAGCCTACAAATCATAAACGTAAACAAGGTGCAGAACGCTGAAATTCTGCACCTTGATTCTACATAAAAACCATTTCTTTTTTGTCTTCGCCGAATGTTTCAATCAGGGCGGTCAGATTCGGATGAAGACGGTGTTTTCTCCGACCGAAGGCAGTACGAAGGTACGGCGAGGGAGGAAAAACGCCCTATTCGCCGAAGATTTCGATCAGGGGGCGGTCAGATTCGGATGAAGACGGTGTTTTCTTCGACCGAAGGCAGTACTAATCAGGGTACGGCGAGGGAGGAAAAACGCCCTATTCGCCGAATATGACGCCCAACATTTATTTATTGAGTTTTTCTGCGATAATATCCGCCGCAGTGTATAGCTCCTTTATCTCCGCAAGCTCAACCGCTCCCTTGTCCACAAGATTTGCTATGCCGGGCTGTATGGGAAGCCTTGCAAGCACGGGGAGGCCCATTTCCTCTGCGACCTCGGTTATCCTGCTTTCACCGAACACCTCGATCCTTTTGCCGCAGTCCGGGCACTCAAGGTAACTCATGTTCTCAATTATTCCGAGGATGGGGATATTCATCATGTTCGCCATGTTGACCGCTTTTTTGACTATCATGGTGACAAGATCCTGCGGAGTGGTAACTATCACGATACCGTCGACCGGCAGCGACTGGAACACCGTCAGCGCAACGTCGCCCGTGCCCGGAGGCATATCGACGAACATATAATCCACATCGCCCCAGTACACCTCATTCCAAAACTGCTGAATAACTCCCGAGATGACCGGCCCCCTCCATACGACGGGCTGATCCTCCTTCTCCAGCAAAAGGTTGATTGACATCAGCTTTATGCCGGTCTTCGTCTGCGCGGGGAGCAGACCCAGCTCGTTCTGCATTGCGGGACCCTTGACTCCGAACGCCTTGGGTATGGACGGGCCTGTGACGTCCGCGTCGAGTATCGAGCAGGCGTTGCCCTTCAGCTGCATTGCACAGGTCAGCATCGAGGTCACGAGCGACTTGCCGACTCCGCCCTTGCCGCTGACAACGCCTATCACCTTTTTGACTGTGCTGTATTCATTGCAGGCAATGTGCAGATCCTTTTTTTCGTCGCTGCATTTTGACGAGCAGCTTGAACAATCTCCATTGCAACTCATAATTCATTCTCCTTTAACAAGACTTTTTCAACAGCCTTTGCGCTGTCTTCAACGATCTGAACGCAGGGGCGTTTTTTATAGTATTCATCCGTGCGCGCCTCCGGCTTCGGGACGGGCTTATGATCTTTATCCAGCCCGAGCAGCTCGCGGCAGACGATGGACGGATTCACCTTTTTGAACTCGGCGATGAATTCCTGAACCTTGGCGTAGCACTCCGCCTTGCGCGCGCTGTCACCGCCGTCGACGGCGCCGTATTTGAGCCCGGCTATCATGGCGGCGGCGGAGACGGTTCCGCAAACCTCCCGGGATCTGCCGACTCCTCCTCCCAGGCCTGCCGAAACGAGCAGGGCTGTTTTTTCATCCATTCCGAAAATATCGGCGTAAGCCGCAAAAACCGATTGCGAGCAGTTATAGCCGCTCTTGAAAAGAGCGACCGCCTTTTCAACTCTGTCGGACATAATATCACTTCCTTCCTTAGTATTCTATCACATATTAACCGAAATGCAAGCCCCTGTGTTTTTCTTGACATAGTATATATAAAGGTATTATAATTGAAATGTTGATCTACTATTCGGAACGAGGTAATAATAAAATGAGAGACACTTATGAAACTCCGCTGAATTCACGCTACGCAAGCAGGGAAATGCAGTATATTTTCTCCCCTGATTTTAAATTCAAAACCTGGAGAAGGCTATGGATCGCTCTCGCCGAGAGCGAAATGGAGCTCGGGCTGAATATCACCCGTGAGCAGATAGATGAATTGAAGGCGCATGCCGACGATATCAATTACGACGTTGCCGCAGAGCGTGAAAAGCTTGTCCGCCACGACGTAATGTCCCACGTGTACGCATACGGCGTTCAGTGTCCCAAGGCAAAGGGAATAATCCACCTCGGCGCGACCTCCTGCTACGTAGGCGACAACACGGATATAATAGTAATGACGCGGGCAATGGAGCTTGTCAGAAAAAAGCTCGTCAACCTCATGGATAAGCTCGCCGCCTTTGCGCTTGAATACAAGGCGCTGCCCTGCCTCGCCTTCACCCATTTCCAGCCGGCTCAGCCGACGACCCTCGGCAAACGCGCCTCCCTTTGGCTCAACGATCTGCTGCTCGATTTCAACCAGCTCGAATTCCAAATCTCGCAGATGAAGCTTCTCGGCTCCAAGGGCACGACGGGCACGCAGGCAAGCTTTATGGAACTGTTTGACGGGGACACCGACAAGGTCAAGGCGCTCGACGCAAAGATAGCGGAAAAGATGGGCTTCGGCTCCTGCTACCCCGTTTCCGGCCAGACGTATTCGCGAAAAATCGACTCCATGGTTCTTTTCACGCTCTCAAACATCGCCCAGTCGGCGGCGAAATTCACCAACGACCTGCGGCTCATGCAGAACCTAAAGGAGGTCGAAGAGCCGTTTGAGAAAAACCAGATAGGCTCCTCGGCAATGGCGTACAAACGCAACCCGATGAGAAGCGAAAGGATATCGTCCCTCGCACGCTACGTTATGGCGGACGTTATGAATCCTGCGATCACGGCGGCGACCCAGTGGTTTGAAAGGACGCTCGACGATTCCGCGAACAAGCGCATCAGCATACCCGAGGCTTTTCTTGCCACGGACGCGATACTCGAGCTCTATATCAACGTAACGGACGGACTTGTCGTCTATCCCAAGATGATAACCAAGCATCTTTGCGCGGAGCTACCGTTCATGGCGACAGAAAATATTATGATGGAGGCCGTCAAGCGCGGCGGCGACCGTCAGGAGCTGCACGAGA
>JAFSXA010000110.1 GCA_017450135.1 Clostridia bacterium
ACGGGCACATTGTAAAAAGCGCCCGTTCCGAAGCAAAGCTTGTGACCCATTAATATGCCTCCGTCAGAGATTGGCCCTGTACCAGTCGATCGCGAGACTCAGCCCGGTATCGAAATCATAGTCGGGATCGTAGCCGAGCAGTCTTTTCGCCTTGCTGATATCGGCGTTGGAATGCTTGATGTCCCCGGCTCTGTCCGGCCCATAATTCGGCTCGATATCGACCCCGAGAGCCTTGGTGATCGAATAATAGATATCTATCAGGTACTCCCTGCCGCCGTAGGCGATATTATAGGCCTCGCCTGCCGCCTCATGGGGCGCAAGGCAGGCCTTGAGGTTCGCTTCGACCACATTTTCAACATATGTGAAATCCCTCGACTGCTTCCCGTCGCCGTTGATGGTCGGGGTCTCTCCCCTCATCAGCTGCTTTATGAACTTCGGGATAACGGCGGCGTAGGCTCCGTCGGGATCCTGCCGTCTGCCGAACACGTTGAAGTATCTCAGACCGTAGGTGTCAAGGCCGTAGAGAGAGGTATAAAGCTTGGCGAACTCCTCATCCGCCCTCTTGGTAAGGGCGTAGGGAGAGAGCAGTCTGCCCTCCTGCCCCTCGCGCTTGGGGAGGACCGGATGGTCGCCGTAGACAGACGAGCTGGAGGCGTAGACAAATTTTTTGACGTTGTTCTGTCTTGCGGCCTCGAGCATATTCAGGGTGCCGCCGATATTGTTCTTCTCATAGAAAAGGGGCATCTCTATGCTCCTCGGCACGCTCCCCCACGCCGCCTGATTCAGGACGTAATCGACGCCCTCGCACGCCCTCATGCAGGTGTCAAGCTCCTTGATATCGCCCTCAATGAAGGTATATCCCGGGTCATGCTCAAACATTGCGACGTTTTCGCGCTTGCCCGTGGACAGGTCGTCGAGGCACCTGACCCGGTAGCCGGCGGCAAGTATCACCTCGCAGAGGTTGGAGCCTATAAAGCCGGCTCCGCCCGTAACAAGAAAAACGGAATTATCCGGAAATCTAAGATCCTTGTATCCCATATCACGCACTCCCGAATCACAGTCTCCAGTATGAATAGCCGAGCTCCTCATACTCTCTCTTATCCAATATGCCCTTCACGTCGAAGAGCACCTTCTTATCTATATTTCCCGAATAGAGCCCGTCAATATCCGACGGCTTCATCGAGAGGAACTCATCGTGGTCGACGGCTATTATCACAGCCGACATACCTTTAAGCTCATCAAAACCGCAGAGCCTGACGCCGTATTCCCTCTCGGCCTCCGCCCTGTCCGCAACGGGATCGCAGATCACGGGGCGCATACCGAAGTTTTCAAGCTCTTTTATGATATCGATCACCTTGGTGTTCCTCGTGTCGGGGCAGTTGCCCTTGAAGGTGAAGCCGAGGATCGCCACCGGGGCGTCCTTGACCCTGACGTCGGCGGCTATCAGCTTTTTGACAAGCTCGACCGCGATATACTTGCCCATATCGTCGTTTATCCTTCTGCCGGACAGGATTATCTGCGAATGGTAACCGAGCTGTTCCGCCTTATATGTCAGATAATAGGGGTCGACGCCTATGCAGTGGCCGCCGACAAGGCCGGGCTTGAAATCGAGGAAATTCCACTTGGTGGACGCGGCTCTGAGCACAGCCTTGGTATCTATACCCATGATATGGAAGATCATCGACAGCTCGTTGACAAAGGCGATGTTGATATCCCTCTGCGAATTCTCTATGACCTTAGCCGCCTCGGCGACCTTGATGCTCTCCGCCCTGTAAACTCCCGCGTCTATGACCATGCCGTAGACAGAGGCAACCGTATCGAGAGTCTCCTTGTCCATGCCGCTGACTATCTTTACTATCGTGTTGAGCCTGTGCTGCTTGTCCCCGGGGTTGATCCTCTCGGGAGAATAACCGATCTTGAAATCGACGCCGCATTTCAGCCCTGATTCGCGCTCAAGAATGGGCACACAGATATCCTCTGTCACGCCGGGATAAACAGTCGATTCATATACCACGACCGAGCCCTTAGTGAGGTTTCTTCCCAGCACCTCGCTGGCCCCCGTGACCGGAGACAGATCCGGAGTCTTGTCGCTGCCGACCGGAGTGGGCACGGCGACGATATGGAACTTGGCCTCCCTGAGCTTTTTCTCGTCGCTCGTGAATTCGACGGTACATTCCCTGACCGCGTCGTTCCCCGCCTCGCCCGTGGGGTCGACACCGCTCTTATAGGTCTCTATCTTCTTTTTATTGATATCAAAGCCGATGACCGAAGCCTTTCTTGAAAAAGCGACGGCGATGGGCAGGCCGACGTAGCCGAGTCCCACAAGAGATATTTTCTCTTCGCCGGCAAGAATTCTTTCATAAAGATCCATAATAATTCCTCCAAAGCTGTTTTCATATTACAATCTGATAAATTATATTACAATCTGATAAATTATATCACATTCTGTTATATTTAACAATAGAAAAGCCGAAAAAAGAGCGAAACGGACTCAAAATCCGCTTCGCTCAGCGCGTCATAATACTTTTTTAAGATATTCTCCGGTATATGAGCCTTTGACCCTCGCCACCTGCTCAGGTGTTCCCTCGGCAACTATGGTGCCGCCTCTGTCTCCGCCGTCGGGGCCGAGGTCGATAATATGATCCGCCGTCTTGATAACGTCGAGATTGTGCTCGATGACCAGCACTGTGTTCCCCTTGTCCACGAGCTTCTGCAGAACGTCGATGAGCTTGTGGACGTCGGCGGTGTGCAGGCCGGTCGTCGGTTCGTCGAGAATATATATCGTTCTGCCGGTCGCTATCCTCGAAAGCTCAGTGGCGAGCTTGACCCTTTGAGCCTCGCCGCCCGAGAGAGTCGTGGCGGACTGGCCGAGCTTGACGTAGCCCAGGCCGACGTCGTAGAGGGTGGTGAGCTTGCGGCTGATCTTGGGCACGGCGGAGAAAAAGTCCACCGCCTCCTCGACTGTCATATCCAGCACGTCGTAGATGCTCTTGCTCTTGTACTTTACCTCGAGCGTCTCGCGGTTGTACCTCCTGCCCGCGCAGACCTCGCACGGGACGAAAATATCCGGCAGGAAGTGCATCTCTATCTTAACTATACCGTCGCCCTGGCAGGCTTCGCATCTGCCTCCGCGGACGTTGAAGGAGAACCTGTTAGCCTTGTAGCCCTTGGCCTTGGCGTCCGACGTCAGAGCGAAAAGCTCGCGGATATCCGTAAACACGCCGGTGTAGGTCGCCGGATTCGAGCGCGGCGTTCTGCCGATCGGCGACTGGTCTATGTTTATGACCTTGTCAAGATACTCTATGCCGAGCATGGCCTCATGCTCCCCGGGGAATTTCTTGGCCTTGTTCAGCTCCGTGGCAAGGCGCTTGTAGATTATCTCATTCACAAGAGAAGACTTGCCCGAGCCTGAGACTCCGGTGACGCAGATGAACTCGCCGAGAGGCAGATCAACGTCGATTTTTTTCAGATTGTTCTCGGCGGCTCCCCTGACCTTGAGGAAGCAGCCGTTTCCGCTCCTTCTTTCTGCCGGGACGGGTATGCTCTTTTTGCCGGAAAGGTACTGCCCTGTCACCGAGCCCGGACATTCAATGACGTCCGCCACTGTGCCGCTGCAGACTATTTCACCGCCGTGTATGCCGGCGCCGGGGCCGACGTCGACGATGTGATCCGCCGTGCGCATAGTCTCCTCGTCGTGCTCGACGACTATCAGGGTGTTTCCTATATCCCTGAGG
>JAFSXA010000111.1 GCA_017450135.1 Clostridia bacterium
AGGCGGTTACATCGTATATAAGCTGACAGGCAACAAGATCGCCAAGATAATGGTGCCGTGCGGAACCTGCTCGACCTTTTTCGGCTTGATGTTCGGCTCACTGTTCGGGTACGAGGATCTGCTCGACCCGGTGTATAAGGCGATAGGACTCAGCGGCAAGCCCTTCTCGGTAATGGATTCGATAAATTCAGTGCTGCTGCTGTCCGTCGGGATAGGAATTGCCCTTGTGGCGGTCTCGATGGGGCTCAACGTTTTCTGCTGTCTTAAGGACAAACGCTTCGGCGAGGCGCTGTTCAGCCAGAACGGAGTGACCGGTATTCTGCTGTATCTGACGCTGGTCAGCGCGGTGGTCGGCTTTATGAACGGGCCAAAGCTGATACCGTCCGGCGCGGCGGCGGCCATAGCTATCGTGTGCGTGCTGATACTTTTCTTCAAGGATGTTCTCATCTCGGTGACGGACAAAAAACCGGAGCTGATGCCGGAGAAATGGTCGGACTACATCATGCAGAATTTCTTTGAGGTGTTCGAGTACGTCCTGACCTATTTCAGCAACACCGTGTCGTTCCTGAGAGTCGGCGCGTTCGTGCTTGTCCATGCAGGCATGATGATGGTGTTCTCGTCCCTTGCGGGCGACCCGTATTCGCCCGGAGGCATCATAGCGATGATATTCGGCAACATTCTTGTTATCGCGCTTGAAGGACTGCTGACGGGAATACAGGTTCTGCGTCTTGAGTTTTACGAGATGTTCTCCCGCTTTTATGAGGGCGACGGAAAGCCCTTCAAAAGCGTCGGAAAACGCAAAAACAGAGGCGTGCTCTTTATGATAAAGAACGCCTTCAAATCGGATAACGACATTTCCGAAGCGGACAGCGACGAAAATGTTATTATATCAGTCAATAAATAATCACCTGAACGGAGGAATAATCATGACAGCATTTTATATTCTGATCGCGGTAATACCGGTTGCGGCTATCACAGGACTTTTCATCTACGCGGTAAAGCAGAGGTCAAAGGGGATACCCGGCAAAAAGATAGTTATCTCAAACCTCGTTTCATTCGCAATAGTGCTTGCCGTGGTCGGCGCGCTGACGTTTTCGGTCGCCGCTGCCGACTCCTCGGAAACCGCTGAGGCGGATGCTTCGGAGCAGACCTCTCAGTCGCAGAGCGTCTCGGCGAGTGATAAAGGCATGGCTTACATAGCCGCCGCGGTCGTAACCGGACTTTCGGGCGTAGGCGGCGGTATAGCCGTTGCCGCAGGCGCACCGGCGGCGATAGCGGCAACCAGCGAGGATCAGAAGGCCTTCGGTAAAGCGCTTATTTTCGTTGCCCTCGGTGAATCTATCGCGCTGTACGGCGTAGTTATTTCCATTCTTATCCTCAACAAGGTATAAGGTGGAGCAATGCGTTTGTTTTTGATATGCGACAATGACGACGTCGCGGTCGGCATGAGGCTTGCCGGAGTGGAGAGCTTCAAGACGAACGACAGCGGCGAGGTCGCCCGCCTTTTAGGCGAGCTTTCGCGCGATGAAAACACGGGTGTTATTCTGATCAATCACTCTCTCGGCGTCAGATGCGCCGGGCTCATAACGGATTTCAGGAAGAAGAACACCGTGCCGATAATTGTTGAGATACCGGACGCGGATTCCGACGGCTCCGTCAGCTCGGTGTCGGATTATGTGCGCGAGGCTATCGGGATCAATATCTGAAAGAGGTGAAGCCGTGTGGTAAGCGACAACGAGAGAACCGAACAGTTTATCAATGCGATAAATGCGGACGCAGACGCCCGCTGTAAAAGGATGAGGTCGGAGGTTGACGAGTACATAGCCTCCGAGCTTCGCAAGGAGCGCTCTATCGTCAGCGAGGAGGTCAGGGCTTACAAAAAGTCGGAGACAGACAGGCTCAACGAGCAGCGCAACGCCGGACTCTCCGAGACGGAGGCTGCAGAGAGAAGCAAGGTCGCGGAAAGAAGAAATGAGATCGCAGACGAGGTATTCTCGGCGGCGAGGGAACGTATAAAGAAATTCACCGGGAGCAAAGGATATCCCGCCTTTCTGCGCGCGAGCGTAAAGAATATTCTGGCTCAGATCGGGCCGCAGTCCGTTATTTTCATCCGTTCCGCCGATAAAAAATATGCGGACGATCTGCTGGAGCTGTGCGCGTCCGTGGAGATCGACGACACTATTGTCCTCGGCGGATGCAGGGCGGAAAACCGCGAGCTCGGCGTGACGGCGGATGATACGCTTGACGTAAGGCTCGAGGAAGCCAAGCAGGATTTCTATAAAAACTCCGGCTTGTCCGAAGTAATATAAGGGGGCGGCGATTTGAGCGAAAACAATCTGATTTATTCGATTAACGGGCCGGTCGTCACTATCCGGGGCAAGACGGGACTTGAAATGATGGAGATGGTCTTTGTCGGTGAGAAAAAGCTTATCGGCGAAGTCATAAGGATAGACAGTGACGCCGCAGTAATTCAGGTGTATGAGGAGACGTCGGGGCTGAGACCCGGCGAGCCGGTGTACTCCACGGGTTCGCCGATGAGTATAACTCTCGGCCCGGGAATACTCAGCAATATTTTTGACGGCATAGAGAACCCGCTGAGCGATATAGCGTCGGCGGCGGGAGCTTTTATTCCGCGCGGTCTGCATCCTGCTCCGCTGAATGAGGAAACAATTTGGGACGTCACGATAAAGGTCGGCGTCGGCGACAGGCTCACCGGCGGAGATATCTATGCCACGGTGCCGGAAAAAGCGATAGAACACAGGATAATGGTTCCGCCCGGACTCTGCGGCGAGGTCGTGGAAGCAAAGCCGGACGGCAGGTACAGGATCAATGACAAGATAATCGTCATACGGGACGAAAGGGGCGGGCTCCATGAGCTGACCCTCTGCCACAGGTGGCCCATCCGTATGGCGAGGCCGATAAAAAAGAGACTGCCGCTCACGCGGCCGCTCGTCACCGGTCAGCGTGTTATAGATACGCTTTTCCCCATTGCCAAGGGAGGCGCGGCGGCGATACCCGGCGGTTTCGGCACCGGTAAAACCATGACTCAGCACCAGCTCGCCAAGTGGTGCGACGCCGATATAATTATCTACGTCGGCTGCGGCGAGCGCGGCAACGAGATGACGCAGGTGCTCACGGAGTTCGGCGGACTTACAGACCCGAGGTCGGGCAAGCCGCTGACCGACAGAACGGTGCTGATAGCTAACACGTCCAATATGCCTGTTGCGGCGCGTGAGGCGTCGATTTACACGGGTATCACCATCGCGGAATATTACCGCGACATGGGCTACCATACCGCAATGATGGCGGATTCCACCTCAAGATGGGCGGAGGCTCTGCGTGAGATCTCCGGCAGACTTGAGGAGATGCCGGCGGACGAGGGCTTCCCTGCCTATCTGCCGTCAAGGCTCTCCGAGTTTTATGAGAGAGCAGGCTACGTTCAGTCGATCAACGGGGCGGAGGGCTCGATCTCTGTTATCGGAGCCGTGTCGCCTCAGGGAGCGGATTTCTCGGAGCCGGTAACACAGAATACCAAGAGATTTACGCGCTGCTTCTGGGCGCTGGACAAATCTCTTGCATACGCGCGCCACTATCCGGCTATAAACTGGAACGACAGCTACAGTGAATACACCGCGGAGCTTGCGGACTGGTATAACGCCAACGTGGGCGGCGACTTTATGGTTCTGCGCAGCGAGATCATATCTCTGCTTGCGGAGGAGACAAACCTGATGGAGATAGTCAAGCTCATAGGCTCCGACGTTCTCCCGGACGATCAGAAGCTCATTATTGAGACAGCGCGGGTCATACGCGTCGGCTTTTTACAGCAGAACGCTTTTCACAAGGACGACACCTATGTTCCGCTTGAAAAGCAGTTGAAGATGATGAAGGTCATCCTCTATCTCTACCGCAAATGCGCCGCAATTGTCGCAGACCGCGTCCCGATATCTAAGATAACGGAGCTGAAGCTTTTTGACAGGCTCATACAAATGAAATACGACGTGCCGAACGACAAGCCGGAAATGTTTGACGATTACTATAAAGAGATCGACGGCGCGCTCGCGGCGCTGACTTCAGGGGAGGCGGTCGCATGGTAATAGAACATATAGGACTTAGTTATATCAACGGTTCCTTAGTGGCCCTTGACGGGGTGAAGAATGCCTCCTTTGATGAAATGGTGGAGCTCCGGCTCGAAAACGGGACGGTGAGGACCGGCAGAATAGTTCAGATAGAGGGCGAGAAGGTCATCATCCAGGTCTTTGAGGGCACCAAGGGCATCTCGCTTGTCAATACACGCACGCGCCTGACGGGTCACCCGATAGAGATGAAGCTCTCAAGGGGCATCATAGGCAGGGTGTTCGACGGGCTCGGCAGACCGGTGGACGGCCTGGGCGAGATATATCCAGATGAGGAACGCGACATAAATTCCTCGCCCATCAATCCGGTTTCGAGGGTTTATCCCAAGAATTATATCAACACCGGCATATCGACCATAGACGCGCTCGCAACGCTTATCAGAGGGCAGAAGCTCCCGATCTTCTCAGGCTCCGGAATGAAGCACAACGAGCTTGCCGTGCAGATAGTCAGGCAGGCGTCGGTCGCGGACAATGAGGATTTTGCAATAGTTTTTGCCGCGATGGGCGCAAAAAACGACGTGGCTGATTATTTCCGCACCTCGTTTGAAAGGGCTAACGTAATGCACAAGGTCGTTATGTTCCTGAACCTCTCCAACGATCCGATAATCGAGAGGATAATCACTCCGCGCTGTGCTCTGACGGCGGCGGAATATCTCGCCTTTAAGCACGGTATGAACGTGCTTGTCATTCTTACCGACATGACCGCTTACGCCGAGGCTCTGCGCGAATTCAGCTCGTCCAAGGGAGAGATCCCGGGCAGAAAGGGCTTCCCCGGATATCTGTATTCGGACTTTGCATCCATCTATGAGCGCGCAGGTATAGTCAGCGGCTCCCCGGGCAGCGTTACGCAGATACCCATTCTCACCATGCCCAACGACGATATAACCCACCCGATACCCGACCTCACCGGCTATATCACCGAGGGGCAGATAGTTCTGGACAGGACTCTCGATACCATGGGCGTTTACCCGCCGGTCAGCGTTCTGCCGTCGCTGTCGCGCCTTATGAAGGACGGCATCGGCGCGGGATATACGAGGGAGGATCACAGCACCCTTGCAAACCAGCTTTTCTCGTCCTACGCGAAGGTTCAGGATGCAAAAAGCCTTGCCAGCGTTATCGGCGAGGATGAACTTTCCCCGGCGGACAAAAGACTGCTGAAATTCGGCAGAGAGTTTGAAAAGAGATTTATCACTCAGTCGCCGTATGAAAACAGGACAATCGAGCAGACGCTCGACCTCGGCTGGGAGCTGCTCTCTCAGCTTCAGAGGGAGGATCTTGACAGGGTCGACGACGAGACAATCGAAAAATATTTTAATAAAAAATAATGTAGTTGAAAATTCAACGTTGATGCTTTATAATTGAAAGGGGCGTTGATATGGGATCGCAGGTTTTTCCGACCAAGAACAATCTCATGGCGACCAAAAAGTCGCTGGCTCTTGCAAAGCTCGGCTATGACCTTATGGACAGAAAAAGGAATATCCTTGTGCGCGAGATGATGAGCCTTATTGAAAGATCCGCGACAGTCAGGAATGATATCGGCGCCGCTTACGCGCAGGCATACAGCGCCCTTCGTCAGGCTAATATGACGATGGGGAGCTGTGCGGAATATGCGGAGTGCATTCCGATAGATAACAGCCTGCATATCTCGGTCAAAAGCGTTATGGGGGTCGAGCTGCCTACCGTCACCTGCGGAGAGGAAAACAGAAGCTTCTATTACGGGCTTGATTCAACTAATTCCCTGCTGGACGAGGCCTATATAAAATTTGACGAGGCAAAAAGGCTCACCGTCTCCCTTGCGGAGATCGAAAGCAACGTTATGCGGCTTGCCGACGCCGTCAAAAAAACGCAGAAGCGGACGAACGCGCTGAGCAACATAATGATCCCGA
>JAFSXA010000112.1 GCA_017450135.1 Clostridia bacterium
CCTTACCCTTATTGATATTTCTTTTTGTTCTTCGCTGAATGCGACAGCCCCCTGTTATATTTGTTTTATGCTGTGCTTACACAAGATCCTTGTACTGGTAGCAGCGCACATAGTCCACCCTGAACTCTGCGGGCCAGTTCTCAGCCGGAGTCTTGCTGATCTTGCCGGTGCCGTGCCTGTCGGAATCCTGCACTCCGTCCTTGCCTGCGAACTCGACGGAGAGGAGGAGGTATTCGGGGTTCTGCGAAACGCCGCCGGTGGAGAGCCTGCCGGTCTCAATTCCGTTGATATAGAAGATGTATTCGTCCTTGTTCCACTCCACGCCGTAGGTGTTGTATTCGGCGTAGGGGTCGTTTTTAAGATAGGATTTGCCTATGGTATCTCCCTTTGAATCCGCGCCGTAGCCGTCATAATGGATGCCGGTGGAGATGTAGTCGCCGCCGAAAGCGTAGTCCTTGTAATAGAAGGATTCAAAGACGTCCACCTCGGTGCCGTCCCGGCCGGAGTTGTCGATATTGTATACGCCCTCGTTCATCATCCAGAACGCGCTCCACATACCCGTTGCCGCCGGAAGGATACAGCGGACCTCATAGTAACCGTAGCACTGCTCATACTTTCCGCGCGTGGTGACGATGCCGGTGTACCAGCCCGGCTTGTACGGCTTGAAGTTTATCTGATCGTGCCACTGGTCATAATAGCGGTTTTCAAGCGGCGTGTCCTTATATTCGGCGCTGATCACCAGATTGCCGTCCCTGACGCTCACCATGTCCTCGTGCCAGTAGCCGCCCTTTCTCTCTGTTACCCACCATTCATAGCCCCATTTTGATTTATCGAGCTCGTCCTCGTCAAATTCATCACTCCAAACGAGGGTGAAGTCGTCGAGATCGATCTTCTTTTTCTCCCTGCCGAACAGACCGCCGAGGGAATTAAGCATTGTTGTTATCGAAATAAACAGCGCGATCATTGCCTTTATGGGCGCTCTCAACATGGTTGTTTCCTCCTGCATAATATATTTGTATAGTTTACTGTTTTTATTCTATATTAACGGGAGCATTTTGTCAATTATTCTTTGTGTCGGAACGGAAAATGAAAGCTGATAACAAATAAGATTTTTCGCAAAAATTATTGCGCACTGCGTATGAGTTTGGTATAATATTGGAAATCACGAAACGGAGGATTTGGATATGCAACTTAAAATGTACTGGTACCCGGGCACGCCGATTTTTGACGGCGAACTGCCGGAGGGCTATTCAATAAAAACATATTCGGGTGAAGCAGATATCGAGGCGTGGCTTGCCTGCTGCCGCAACGGTCTTGTCGGCGACGACAGCGGACGGGAGGCCTTCGAGTCGTCCATTCTCTCGATTTCCGATATCGTTCCCGAGCGCGACGTATTTTTCCTTGAGTACAAGGGCGAGCTTGTCGGCACTACGACCGGATTTATTATCAAGGATCAGAATATCGGCGATCTCCATATGGTCGGCGTGCGCTCCGATTTCCGCGGCAAGGGTCTTTCCAAATACCTTGTGGCGGCGGCGCTCAGGCATATGGCGAGCTTCTCCGTCAGATTTGTCAAGCTGACCACCGACGAGTGGCGCGAGAACGCGGTTCGTTCCTATCTCAACGCAGGCTTCAAGCCCGTGCAGTACGGCCTCGGAATGGAGGATCGCTGGCAGGCCATGCTTGAAACGCTGAATATCGACAGCTTTGAGATGGTCTATGACGACGGCGAGGCGTATAAAACCGTCTACCGCACGGGTCTGTCAAAGAAGATCAGATTCGGCGTTTTCGGCGCCGGCCGCGGACAGAGCATGATGAACTACGCGAAGGACAGCGGAAGCTGTGAGCTTGTTGCGATCTGCGACAAGAGCGACCGTCTGCTCGATATGTGCAGGGAGAGCTTCCCGGACGTCAAGCGGTTCAAGGATTTTGACGAGTTTATAAAGGAGGATCTCGACTTCATCGTGCTTGCGAATTTTGCCAATGAGCATGCGCCCTTTGCGGTCAAGGCGATGCGCGCGGGTATATCCGTGCTCAGCGAGGTGCTGCCAGTGCAGAATCTTGCCGAGGCGGTCGAGCTCATAGAGACGGTCGAGGAGACCGGCTGTACCTACGGCTACGCCGAAAATACCTGCTATATGCCCGGTCCCAGAAAGATGCGCGAGCTGTACGGCAAGGGCAAGCTCGGCTCCTTTGAATACGGCGAGGGCGA
>JAFSXA010000113.1 GCA_017450135.1 Clostridia bacterium
CGCTTGTGACCTTGGCACTGAAACGTGAAACGTCGATCCGTCTGCCTACCGCCTCGGCTATGTCGTTCCAGCGTGTCGAGAGCAGCTCGAATTCAAATTGGCTGAGAATCATGGTCAGCGCCGCGCCGATGCAGACTATCAGATATGTACGGCTGCCTGCGGCGCGATGCTTCTGACCGCGCTCAAGACCTATGAGCCCGCCGAAAAAGACGGACATAAGTATTTTGATTATCAGCGCCGTAAAGCTTACGCCTCTGTATGGATCGAGAAAGGGAAGCAGTGAGTACATAAAAGCACCTCCGAGAGTAGTTTATTATCGACCGGGACTGTCGCGTTCGTTGAGAAAAAACAGATCGCTGTAATGCAAATCAGGGTGCAAAAAACGATTTTTCTGCACTCTGATATCTTGTTCGGCAGGGCGCTGCCCCTGCCCGGAATATGATTTCTTTTTCGGCTTTTTTTCTCCATGACCGTATATTTGTCCGGATCAGAAAAAACGCCGCCTTGATCTGAATGCGACCGCCCTATATATTTCATAAATTATAATGTTTTTTGCATAATTTGTCAAGTTTTTGTTTGGATTTAATGATTTTTTGGTTAAGAATATATAATGGTGATGATAATGAAAGATAAAAATGACAAATTATACAGGCCCGTCTCCGAGCCGGTGCAGGGTCAGCCGGAGGATTGTGCGGAGCTTCTTCACAAATACGGCACTTATGAGATACAGCCGACTAATGATTCCGACAACACCTTTCCCTGCATATCCCAGGGACTTCCGCGAAAAAGAGGCAAAAAAGGAGATAGAACCTTGAAAAACGACAGCTGATATTGTATTATATGTCAGAAGGAGTTGATCATATGAATCAAAGTGAAATGTTCGGCAGTGCAAGATGGATAACCGCATCCGGTTCGCCGGACGCAGCGTTTTTCAGGGATGAATTTGAGGCCCGGGAGGGCGAGCGTGCGGAGATAACCATCTGCGGTCTCGGCTTTTTTGAGCTTTATATAAACGGCGCGAGGGTCGGCGACGACTGTTTTGTGCCGGCAGTCTCCGATTATGCGGAGCGGCCGGAAATGCGTGGGACTCTCAGCTATCCTATCAGCGACAGCATGAGGCACAGGATATACTGCCTTAAATATGATATCACGGACTTTCTTGCGGACGGCAGGAACGTTATCGGTGTGACGGTCGGCGGCGGATACTATCATCAGGTCATGCGTAAGGCGGAGGGCAATACGAATTACGGCGATATCTGCCTTTGCTACAATATCGACCTCGGTGGCAGAAACGTAGTGTCCGGCGCAGGCGTGAAGTGGAACAGGGGCTTTTTCAGGAGAGCCAATCTCTACCACGGAGAGCTCCACGATTATACCGGCTTCGACAGGGGCTGGAACACTCTTGCCGCTGAGACTGACGGCTGGAAAAACTGCGTTGAGATTGATGCGCCGCAGTCCGATCTCCTGCTGCAGACCTGCCCGGTCGACAGGGTGACCGACATAGTTGCTCCCGAGCTTGTCAAGAGGAACGGCGATTACTCCGTCTACGCCGTGCCGGAGAATATTTCCGGATACGTCGTCGTCCGCTGCTCGAAGCCCGGCGAAAGAGTTCAACTCGAGTGCGCCGAGGATCTGGACGGGAACGGAGAGATCGACAATATGTCCGTAGGCTACGGCAGGGTGCGGCAGATTGCCGAGTTTATCACCGACGGCAGCGACGAGCCTTACCATCAGTATTTCACCTGGTTCGGGTTCCGCTATTTTACGCTGACGAACAATGCCGAGCCCGTTGAGGTCAGAGTCATACATTCCGACGTTGCGGTCACCTCCGATTTTGAGTGCAGCGACGCGATGCTAAATTGGTTTTACAGAGCTTATATCAACACTCAGCTTTGCAATATGCACGGCGGCGTGCCCTCCGACTGCCCGCACCGCGAAAGGCTCGGCTACACCGGAGACGGCCAGCTCTGCTGCGACGCGGCTATGACCATGCTCGACGCGCGCGGCTTTTACGAAAAATGGATAGAGGATATTTTCGACTGCCAGGATCTCGGCACGGGTCACGTTCAGCACACCGCTCCGTTCCAGGGCGGCGGAGGAGGGCCTGCCGGATGGGGAGGAGCTGTCATAGTCGCTCCATACATTTTCTATCGCCATTACGGGGACGTCGAGCTGCTGAAAAAGGCGTACCCGAGGATGAAGCTTTTCATCAGTTATATGCAGAGCAGGACGGAGGACGGCCTTATAGTCCGCGAGGAGGACGGCGGCTGGTGCCTCGGCGACTGGTGCACGCCCGAAAAGATCGTGATCCCCGAGCCGCTTGTCAATACAGCCATGTTCATAAGCCAGCTCGAGCTTGTGAATTACTGCGCCGGGGTCCTGGGCGAGGACGACAGCTTTGACGATCTGATCGAGGAGTACAGGAACGCCGTCAGGCGGAATTATTTCAACGAGGAGAGCGCAAGCTGTTTTGACGGGATCCAGGGAGCGGACGCCTTTTATTACGACGCCTGCTGCCGCGACGGGAGAGTGCTCAAAAACATCGTGGAAAAATATGAGAAGCTCGGTGAATTTGACACCGGCATTTTCGGCACTTACATACTTCTCCGCACGCTGTTTGAGACCGGGAACGGGGAGACGGCGGTGAAGCTGCTCGCAGGCAGGGGAGACGTCTCGTTTGACGCAATGCGCCGCCGCGGAGCGACCACGATCTGGGAGAACTGGGACGGCTCCCATTCCCACAGCCACCCGATGTTCGGCGCGAGCGCGCAGTACCTCTTCGATTATCTGCTCGGCATCAGGCAGAACGATGACTCCGTCGGCTATGAGAGGGTGACGATATCTCCGGTGTTCGCCTCGCCGCTGAGCTTTGTGCGCGGCCATATAACCACGCCGAGGGGCAGGATCTCCGTAGCGTGGAAGCGGACGGGGGAATCATTGGAGGTCGAGGTCGACGCGGATGAAAGGATCGACGCCGTCTTCTGCTTCGGCGATGTTAAACGCAAAATTTTACCCGGAAAAAACGTTATAAAAATTTGAAAAAACTCCGAATAAACGCAAAAAAAATCGCCGGAAAAACGGCGATTTTTTTTGTGAAATTTTTTGCGAAAAATATTCGGTTTTTGCGGATTTTTTTGC
>JAFSXA010000114.1 GCA_017450135.1 Clostridia bacterium
CAGTATTATACTGAAATTGTAAAAAGGTATTTACTTTTATTTGCAGGTATGATAGTATATGTATGGTTTTAAATGCGGTACCGTGATGCCGACAAGCTGATACAAGGCTGTTTCTGCGCAGCTTTATAAAAGTACAGGTTTGTCCCGCGGCGCTGCCGCGGGATTTTTTTCGGTAATTCGCAGTGAGGGAGGCTTCGCAAGTGGCCAAGGTAATACTGGATGAAAAGAGTATGTGGAGTACCCTCAGGCGTCTTTCATATGAGATAGTCGAAAAAAACGTTGCGGACAGGGATATCTACCTTGTCGGCATCAAGCGCAGGGGAGCCTCGCTCGCCCATATTATCTGCGACAATATCAACGGCTTCGGGGACGTCAGGGCGCATTGCGGCGAGATAGACATCTCGTTTTACCGCGACGACCTTAGATCTATTGCCGAGCAGCCGATAGTCAACCGCGCGGAGCTCGGATTTTCGGTCGAGGGCAGAACGATAGTGCTAATAGACGACGTGCTTTACACCGGCAGAACGGCGAGGGCGGCCATAGACGCCGTGCTGGCTCTCGGCAGACCGTCCGCCATAAGGCTGTGTGAGCTTGTGGACAGGGGACACAGGGAGCTGCCCATCAGGGCGGATTTTGTCGGCAAAAACGTGCCGACCTCAACCGACGAGGTCATCAACGTCAGGACAAAGGACTATGACGGTGAGATGTGCGTGCTTTTGGAAAGGCTGTAATCACGAAAGTGATACACATAAAATTGAAAAATCAGGAGGAAAAAGGTATGAAATTGGTTTACGGAATTAAAGATAAGCCCAAATTCGGCGCTTTGCTTTTGTTCGCGTTCCAGCAGTTATTGGCAATTCTTGCGGCAACGATCGCAGTCCCGTCGATCATAGGCAACGGTATGTCTCAGTCGGCGGCTCTCTTCGGAGCAGGCGTGGGCACTCTGGTCTACGTTCTATTCACCAAGGCTAAGAGCCCGGTATTCCTCGGCTCGTCATTCGCGTTCATAGGCTCTATGCTCGCGGCATTTGCAGGCGGCGTTTCCATGTCGCTCGGTTATCTCGGACTCATCTGCGGCGCACTGTTCGCAGGACTTGTCTATGTTATCATCGCAATTGTGGTCAAGTTTGCGGGAGTAAAATGGATCAACAAGCTCATGCCGGCGGTCGTTATCGGCCCCACGGTTTCCATCATCGGTCTTTCCCTCGCAGCGAACGCGGTCGGCGATCTGACCAAGGGCAAGGTTCTGAATGAAGCGGGCGAATCCGTAGCCAACCCCTATGTAGCTCTTATCTGCGGTCTTGTCACTCTCTTTGTTGTAATCATCTGCTCGGTCTACGGCAAGAAGATGGCAAAGCTCATCCCCTTTATCATAGGTATCCTTGCAGGTTACGCTGTTGCTCTCATCTTCACGCTTATCGGCACAAAGACCGGCAACACCGCGCTTCAGATAATCGACCTGAGCGTTTTCTCGGATATGAAGATCTTCGAGATCCCCGATTTCACCTTTATTGAGGCTCTCAAGGGCGCCAAGGAAGTCAACGCCCAGTACATCGCTACTGTTGCGGTTGCATATGTTCCCGTTGCGTTCGTTGTATTTGCAGAGCACATTGCAGACCATAAAAACCTTTCCTCCGTTATCGGCAAGGATCTGCTTGAGGAGCCCGGTCTTCACAGAACTCTCCTCGGCGACGGCGTCGGCTCGATGGTGGGCGCTGTATTCGGCGGCTGCCCGAACACCACTTACGGCGAGAGCGTCGGCTGCGTAGCCATCACCGGCAACGCCTCTGTTGTAACGATAATCACAACGGCGATCATGGCGATAATCATTTCCTTCTTCGGCCCCTTCGTCACCTTCCTTTCCACTATCCCCAACTGCGTAATGGGCGGCGTTTGCATCACTCTCTACGGCTTTATCGCTGTCAGCGGCCTCAAGATGCTCCAGAAGGTCGACCTCGGCGAGAACAGCAAGCTCTTTGTTGCGGCTGTTATATTCATCACCGGCATCGGCGGACTTACCGTAACCTTCGGCAAGGTAACGATAACCTCCATCGCCTGCGCTCTTATCCTCGGTATCATCACCAACCTTATCGTTTCAAAGTACAATAAGGATCACGGTATTGAGCCTGTCAAGGAGATCAACGACGAAAAGGACAACTGATCCTTTAAGCTGAAATCAAATCAATAATGAAGGGCGCGCTGCAAAACTGCAACGCGCCCTGATTCTGTGTATTGGATTTTATCTTACGCTGTCGGCAAGCGCCATGAACTCGCCTATGACCTTCGATGCGGAGTGCTTGCCCCATGAGATCAGGCACCAGCTGTCGGCATCGAACTCCTCATTTTTCTCGCTGTACTGGACGCCGGCGTATACGTAATCGTCGTCGGGCTCCAGATAACCGATCGCGTCGTTCATGAGGTCGAATACGATGATGTTCTCGCCGTAGGTCTCACGCAGCGACTTGTATTGGAAACCTTCAAGTCCCTTGCCGCCCATCAGAAGCTCGCCGTAGGTCTCACCGGGTGAAAGAGCCACCTTGAGGGAGGTGCCGAGCTCCATGTAGCCGCATTCCGTAACGCTGTAATACTTGCCCGTGTTCTTATCAAAGAGGAAGAGATAATCCGCAATGCCGACCTTGCCGACGATATCGAGAAGCGGATTCTCGACCTCGATGATATACTGCTTGTTGGCTATGTTGAGCATGGGCGCAACCGTTTCCTCTGTTACGGGCTGCCAGTTCGCGTACCATTTGGTATAGCCCTCGTTTGAGCCGTATTCGTCAACGCCGAGCATATCGCCGAGCGCATAATTGAGCTTCTCACACTCAGCCTGAGTCTTGGTCATGCCGAGCAGGATGTAGCCGATCTCATAGCCGTAGCGCACGGCCTCCTCCTGCCTGTTGAGATCAAGACCGTCGTCGGAGTTGCCGCGCTGATAGGTGATTGTTCCTATACAGCCCTGTATATAGACGAAGTTATAGCCCGCCTTGTTGAGCACCTTTTCGATGTTGGGTACAAAGTCGCCGGAGATGACCGTAAACTCATAGCCGGAATTCTCGGGATGGGCGCTGAAGCTCGCGATGATAGTCGGGGTCTTGCCTGCGTCATCCGGGGTGAATTCAAGCTTGTAGAGGTTGCCGTCAAAGGTGTAGGGAGCCGTTCTGTCGCGCATATAGTCGTCGCCTATATCCTTCTTTGCAAGTGTCAGCTCGCCGGAGGTCATATCCGCGTAGGCGTTTTTGATGGATTTTGCGGTCTGATCTATTATTGTTTGCAGGAAGGTGCGGTCAACACCGCTTTTCAGGGGAGCCAAGCCGAGCGTGCCGAGGGTGAGGTTGCTGAGCACGTTGGTCAGGGTGTGATCCCATACTCCCTGGCTGTCGATACCGCTGTGGGTGTGGGTGACGGAAACGTTGATGCTGACGATATTGTTCGCCTTGGCAAAATCAGCCACAGCCGCGCGGATAGCTCTGACGTCCGCGTTTGCAAGACCGATGGCGTCAAGCACCGCAAAGACTACGTTGCCCTTGCCGCTGCCGTCGTTGAGGATGATCGTGCGCACCCAGAGGCCGTCGAAGGTCTCGTTTGTCTGAGCCATGAGCTTGTATCCGCCCATGGAATAGGCCTTCTCGCCGAAGTCGGGAGGAAGGATGGATTCCTCGTCATAACCGAGGTGCCAGCGTGCGCCTGTAGCCGGAGCGTTCAGGAATTCGCCCGTTCCGGCGTAAAAATCGCCGTATTCGTCAAGGTTGAAGCTGTTGTAATCCTTGAGCGCAGGCGTCGCAGGAATGATGAGCCCGAGACCCTTGCCCAGAACGTCGATGATGGTGTTGGTCAGCGTGTTGATGACCTTTGCAAGAGCTGTCATAAAGACGGTCTTGACGCTGCCGTCGGATGCGATAAGAGCGTCGGCTCCTGTGGACTGCGCGAGATACTCGTCAAGTGAAGCGTACTCGACGCAGGCGCTCGTATCCGCCGCGTCTGCCGCAAATGCCGATATGCATACCGGAACCATGAGGCTCAGGCAAAGCAAAACGGCTGTAACGGCTCTGCTTATTCTTTTCATACTTTTATCCTCCTTCAGAATAAAGATTTCATAAGTATTATATCACGTTTTTTAAAACAGTACAATACAAACAATAATGTGTAAATTTAGATAAAATGACGAAAATGACTTGAAAATAATCAGCTTTATAGTATACTGGATTTAGATAAGGTCACCTCTGAGAATTCTAAGCAATCTGAACGTATCGAGTATTCAGAGGTTCCCACAACAGGAAAAGAGTGTTGTTATGAAAAAGGTTTTGCTTCACTGCTGCTGCGCACCCTGCTCGCTTTCGTGCATAGATCCGCTGAAAGCCGAGGGGATAGAGCCGGTCGCATTCTGGTACAATCCGAACATCCACCCCTGGAAGGAATATCAGGCGCGGCGCGAATGCCTTGTAGATTATGCAAAGGAGATAGGTATGGAGCTCCGGGTCATGGAGGACTACGGTCTGCGCAGCTTCGTTGAGCAGACTGCGGATGACCTTGACAACCGCTGTACACGCTGCTATGAGATGAGGCTTGAAAAAACTGCGGAGTACGCCGCCGGACACGGATTTGAAGCCTTCACAACGACCCTGCTGGCGAGCGTCTATCAGCGGCACGAGCTTATAGCACAGGCGGCGCAGAGGTATGCCGAAGAATACGGAGTCGGTTTTTTGTACCGTGATTTCCGCCCGAATTTCCGCGCCGGCAATCAAAGGGCAAGGGAGCTTGGCTTCTATATGCAGAAATACTGCGGCTGTGTTTTCTCGGAAGAGGAGAGATATCGCAAGCAGATCGACCGAGAAAAGGAAGCCTATTTAAAAACGCTTTGATAACAGAACAGTAAGAGCCCCGCCGATTTCAGCTACCGAAACGGCGGGGCTTTTGCGCTTTGAACTATCTTTCGTTTTCCTGTTTTTTAATAAGCGCCTTGTAAAAATCGACCGCGCCCTGAAGTACATTGCACTCGATATTCTCATTGAGGCCGTGCATACCCTTCATCTGCTCGGGCCCGTAGACCACGGGAGCGAAGCGGACGCAGCTGTCGCAGATCTTCTCATAGAATCTCGCGTCGGTGGCTCCGGTGGCGACGTAGGGACTGCATCCCACTCCCGGGAAGCATTCGGCGATGACCTCCTCAACCTGCTTGAACGCCCTGCCGTTGATATCAACGGTGTTTGAGGGATATCCCTTGTAGATTATCTCCGTTTCCACGTCGAATTTTGCGGCTCTCTCTGCGATGACCTTAAGGCTTTCATCCGTGCCCTGATGGGGGATGAACCTCATGTTGGCGCAGACAGAGGCCTCCTGAGGTATTACGTTAAAGCCCTCCGAGCCCTCGGACATGGTGAAGGCTATCGTAGTCTGCAACATGGCGCCGCCCTGTGCGCTTATGGCGGGCATCACCTTTTTGAGCAAGGGCTTGAACAGCCACATATTGCCGAAAACAAGGCGCAGACCGAAGCCGGAGTATGGAGCGAGCCGCTTGAACATGGCCTCGACCTGCGGAAGGAATTCAACCTTGAACGGGTTGTGCTTTTCAACGTCGGCTATGAATTTTGACAGCCTGACGATGGGAGTGTTTTTTGGCGGAGCGCTCGCGTGGCCGCCGTTGGAGCGCGCGGTGAATTTAACGTCGCCGTAGCCCTTTTCAAATACGCCGACCATTGCGAAGTTGCCCTTTATTCCGGCGATGGGATCGGTGATAATTCCGCCGCCCTCGTCGCAGACAAGGAACGGCCTTACGCCTTTTTCATACAGATGACCGACGAGCTTTGAGGCTCCCTCGCCGCCGACCTCCTCGGTGCATCCGCTGGCGATATACACGTCGCATTCTGGGACGTAGCCCTCGCCGAGCAGCTCCTCGGCGGCCTGCAGAAACGCCATTACGGTGCACTTCGTGTCCGAGGTGCCGCGCCCCCAGACCTTGCCCTCCGCTATCTCGCCGCTGAAAGGAGGATATCTCCACTCTCCGTCGGCGGGCACAACGTCCTGATGGCTCATTATGAGAATCGGAGCTTTATCGGTTCTGCCCTTCCACTTAAACAGCAGATTGCCGTCGATATCCGTCTTTTCAAGCTTCTGATGCACAAGGGGGAAAAGCTTTTCGAGCACCTTGTGGAATCTGCGGAATTTCTCCGGGTCGGGTTCGTCGCGCTTTGAGACCGTCTCGCAGCGAACCATTTCCGCGAGCTTTTTCGAATACAGCTCAGTCCTGCCGGGATCCGGCTGCGGAACGTAGTCGGCCTTTTTCTTCTTCATAAGCAGGGTGTGTAAGACCGCAGCGAGCAGGAGCAGTATAAGAACAGCCGCCGCGGCGCCGATTATGTACAATACGTATTTCATGCTCGTTACTCCTCATTTTATTTCAAAAGATCGCGTATTCTCAGCTTGACCTTCTGTATGGCCTTGTTGCCGTCGTCGATCATTTTTTTGGTCGTCATTGTGGAGTAGCCGTCGCATTGACCGATCTCTTCCTTCGTGACGCTGTCTATAAGCTCGGCCATTTTGATAAAGGATATGATCTGCTGGCGCATCAGCTCCGGGTCGAATTTGTCCATCTCATGGTTTTCGCTGATAACACAGAGGCAGTCCGGCGCGGTGACGAGGGCTATCTCGGGTATACCGCAGTTGAAAAGAGGCTGTCCCTCGCCGAAATGGAGGAAGTTATGGCCGCGGAGGGTCAGGGTGCGTATCTTTGTGCGATCCTCAACGGATTTGAAATAGATATCGTCCATGGTCTGATTGCCGGTGTAGACCATTTCCGTCTCAACGTCGCCGGTCTGCCGGTACTCGCCGCTGTCCTCCTTCCACATTTTACACCCGAAATGCTCCAGCGAAAGGGCGGCTATCGCCTTAAGGTGACCCTGCTTGCCGTCCCACATATCGCGGTGGGCGGCGAGCCATTTGGAGGTCGCCTGAACTCCGCCGCCGTCCGCGTCCTTGAATGAAGGAAGCCGGAAATGTCCGGTAACAAAGACAAAGACGTGCGTCCTTTTAAGCGGTTTGTCCTTGAAATATTTTATCATCTCCAGCATGGCTATCGGACCGTTTTCCTCAATACAGTTTGTGCCGTCCGTATGAGTGTTTATTATCACGCTCTCCCCGTTGTTTTCGCCGTTCAGTATGCAAAAAAAGGATTCCGTTTTTGCATGGTTCTCTAACTCCGCGTCGAGCACAAGCTCGGCTATTTTCCCTTTTTCGGCAGCCTCAATGACCTCCTTGCCGTTTTCGGAATTGACCCAGACTGCGGGTATCCCCTGATAGTCCAGTATGAAAGGGAGGTACTGACCCTCGATGCAGGCGTCGTTGATGCCCTTCCATATGCACACAACCGCCTTTGCGCCGGATAGCCTTGCCACACTAAGGAACGGGAAGTTGACAAAGGCTGTGGCTACGGGACCGTTGTAATGGCTCGGCAGAGCAACGCCGTCCGGCACACTTCTTTCCCGGGGATTGAAGGCGATCTCGCTGGGCAGAAAATCAAGCTCGTCAACCTCGACGACGGCTATCTTGTCCTTCGCGGCGATGTAGCCTATGTGCTTCTCCCTGACAAGGAACAGCTCTCCGGTGACGCCGTTCGGCCCTGTATTGCCGGAATACGGGAAGGCGGATGAGATGTGAATATTCCTGTTGCCGCCGATGCTTTTGATGGTGAGCCTGCTCCTCTTTTCCTCCCAGCGGTTGAAGCGGTAAGGGTCTGAATAAACCTCAAGACCCATGTCGCGGATCCTGTCCTTGAGATATCCGATAAACTTCCTCTGGGCGTGGGTTCCCGTGAGCCTTACGCCCATTGAATTCATATTTTCAATTTCTTTAAGTATTTCCTGTTCGGAACTTATGCTTTCGTACATAGTACACCTCCGTTAGTTTCTGCGTATATTATAAATCATATTGCGGCTGAAAACAATAATCATAACGGCAGTTTAGATGAAATTACAGTGAGTTTTTTGTTAAATTATTGTTAATATTCATTATCGGCATTGTCTAAGCAAAACTGCTATGTTATAATATGCTAAAATACAGTAAAGGGGGCGGTTCCGATGAGAAGTTTAAAAAGGATTTTATCCCTGCTTTTGAGCGTCATTATCCTTCTTTGCGTATGCGCGCCTTTCAGCGGCGCGGTAAAGGCTCAGCCGTCGGACGAGCTCACCTTTGGCTGCGACTGGTTCAACGAGAGCTACACCTACCCGTTCTCATATGACGATTCATATTTCCCCGAGGATTTTTCCGAATACGACCACGAGCTTGCCGTTTATTCCATAAGCGCGTCGATGGCGTCCTTCACCTCGTTTGACAAGGATGATCCCGATAAGAATATCGAGGACTTTTTCGATAAGTGCGGCTTTGAAACCGTGAGCTACGGCTATGAGACCGAGGGCTACGATACCGTCGGTCTTGCGATCGGCAGTAAGGAGATAGATTTTTCCGGCGAGAAATGCACCGTCCTCATGATCGTTGTCCGGAGCGGAAACTACGGCATGGAGTGGGGCGGCAACTTCAGACTGGGCAAGGGTGACAACCACCTCGGCTTTGACATTGCAAAGGCGACTGCCCTCGGATATCTGAACGACTATGCCGGTAAAAACGATTTCAACGGCAGGGTCAGAGCGGTCGTCACCGGCTACAGCCGCGGAGGCTCTATAGCCGAGCTTATGGCAGCGGAGCTTGACGACGGCAGCTATACCTCATCCCTCGGAGCTCAGAGTGACAACATAGCATCCCTCGGCCTTGGCAAGGAGGATCTGTGCGCCTATGCTTTTGAGCCGCCTCAGTGCACCCGCAGCTCAAAAGCTCAGGACGGGGTTTACTCCAATATATTCAATGTCATAAACCCGAACGATTATGTTCCTAAGTTTGTCGGCGATATCTGGGGTTTCACCCACTTCGGCAGGGAGTTGTTTCTGCCCTGCGCCGAGAACACCGGCCGCTACGGGGAATACTA
>JAFSXA010000115.1 GCA_017450135.1 Clostridia bacterium
CCCTGCGGAAAGACTTCATTCTAAGCTTTATCAGCCGTCAAGACTGAGAGCAAGATTGAAGGAAATGGTGTTACCGGCAACGTCATTCGTGCACTGTGCGTCGTTACCTTCCATCCAGAGGTAAACTCTGATACGGTTGATACCGGCTTCAGCAGTGAAGTATGTGTTGGAGTTGTTGGTATTTGTTGTAACAGTAGCAACCGGTGGGGGTTCAACATACTGTGTATTGGTAACTATGCTTCCGGTTACCTCAAGGTTTGAACCGGCTCTTGCGAAATACCTTGTGGTAGCGCCATCGGTCTGCGGCTCATAGATAACCGCCTTGTGATTGGCAGCATTGCCAGGTACAGGCATATTATCTGTCTGATTAGCCGTGCAGGTACCGCACTGAACAAGAGCAACTCTCATTGCCTGTACAGTCTCGGGGTAAGCATCACATGTAACCTTAGTGTTCTTCCAGTAAATGTTCTGAGCTGTAGCGACCTTAACAAAAAGATCGAATACTACATAGCCGCCGTTTGCATCTGTTGCAGCCTGGATATTGGCACGACCGCTGTTGTCAATAGAGCCCTGGTAGAAATTAGGCAGATTGTTGGCAATTCTGAAAGAAGACGATGCAGGGGAAAGAAGATCCGGGAAGTGATTGGTGTTGCCCGCATAAGCGTTGTAACGGGTCTGCTCACTTGTGCCCTGGAGTTCAGCAAGCAAAACCTGGGTCTTCCACGCAGAAGTATTAGCGGAGATCTGAACGCCTTCGGGAGAAGTGATGTTGAGATCCATAGCTTCAACTTCAACATTTCTCGCCATTGAGAACCATGCAAATGTTGCCGATGTCAAAACGATAGCGGAAACAACAAGCATTGCAATAGCGGAAATGAAAGCGCGCTTTTTGAATGTTTTTTTCATTTTCTTTACCTCCATAAAGATTTTATGCCTTGGCGACCGTTAACGCGCCGCCAAACGCACAATTTATATCCCAATCGTCAGGATATTCAGCATGGTTTTTGTCTTGTGTCATGAACAATAAGCTTTTGCTTAAGCGGTTTTCCCGTCACTTGTCTCAAGCTCATAGCTCTTGAAGTTCATAGACATCTTGACTTCACCATCCAGAATATCGTTGACGCATTCAGGATCCCAGCCTTCCAACCAGATAACCACGGTATATTTGTCAATGTCTCCGACCTTGAACAATTCGTTCCTGGCCTCCATTACCCTGGTATTGGTTGAGAAATTCCTGTCAACCTGATAACGGCTCTGACCGTTGTCGTCCCTGTTATCCTCGAGCGTGTCGATCGTGCCCTTCTTGGGTTTTGCATAGATCGTAGGCTCGCCGTTGACATATACCATAACACGCATTGCCTCATCGGCATCGAGCGCAACGGAATCAATTGAAATGTAGGTATCGTAACCTACGTCGACCTTGCCGGCATTCTTGACATAGAACGTATATGCAAGATAATCTCTGTTGCTGCCGTTATGGGAACCGTTGACGCTGTCGAGATTATCCGGCAGCCACTCGAGTGTGGTGTCCCTCATATTCTCAACCTTGGTGCCCGCAAGGAATCTTGTCGGCTCTTTGAAATCCGGAGTCTCGCAAAGTGAAATACCGACGTTGAAAGAGTCCTTATCCATCGTGACCGTAAAATCACCGGCCTTGTTTATGTAGGACGAGCAGGCGAACATAACGGAAAGGAATAAGAGAAGTATTATAAGTATAATAAGAAGGATACGGATAAAAGCCTCTCTTTTTTTGACCTTTTTCGATTCGGTCTTGACGCCGTATTTGCTCATTCTGTCGTCGCCGCCGACGGCCTCGTTAGGCTGCGGATTATTGTTCTTTTTAGCCAAGTTAATTCACCTTCTCCTTAGCTTATCTGCTTTTCTTTGATCAGGTCTCCGAAATACGGACCCTTGAACTGATCGGCTCCCATTTTTTTGAGCAGCTCGAACATCTCTTTGGATTCAATGCCGTCGACCCTTGCGTGAACCTCCAGCTTATGAATAAAATCGATTATTCCCTGAACCATGTTCTGCGTTTTCTCGCTTGTCATAATCCCCTCGAGCAAGCTCGAATGGATTCCTATATAATCAACATTGTAATGCGTAAGGTTGGAAAGGGACGAATATTCAAGCCCGAAATCATCGATGGAAACCTTGAAACCGTTCTCCCTGAGAATATTGATGGTCTCAAGCACCTGCTCCTTTGTATACTCAAGGATGCTTTCCGTGATGTTGAAGCAGAATCTGTCGTGGGATATACCCTGTTTATCGACCGTTTTGATGACCTGATTTGCAAAGCTCTTTCTTGCGAGGGATTTTACTGAGACCCAGATGATCAATGAATTGATATCGGCTTCGCGGTTCTCACAGCGCTTGATGGCTTCGCACGCCTCATCTATCGCCCAGAGTGTAAGCTGAGTGATCTGCCCGCTCTTTTCCGCGACCGGCACGAACAACTTGGGAAGCATTACACCCATGACCCTGTCGTTTATCTGCATCGAGGTCTCATAATCGATCGCCATGTTGAGATAAATGTCAAACACCGGTCTGTAATGTAATTCAATTGTCCTGAGTCTACTGCCGCTTCCAGAAGCGGTGCTCTTTTTAGTTTCACTCATAAACGGCACACCCCATCAGATCTGTGATATTTTCAAAAAAGCAAAATTGCCGACAACTCTGATTTGACATACTACATTTAGTATATCATTTCGAAAAAGGGCGCAATAAGCCCATTTGAAAAATACTTATAATATACTTTACCATATACTTTAAAAATAGTCAACAAATTTTTTATCAAATTTTGAGTTTTTTCATCATTAATTGTTTTTCGCAATTTCAAAACATTTTAAAAATCTATAAAATTTTCACTTGATTTTTTACTTGAAAAAGCGTCTCATTTACATCAAAAATTATCCTGTTATTTTCAAGATATTTTTCTTTTGTTTTTTCCGGCTCGATTATGTTATTTAAGAAATCGTTTGCTTCGTAACTCATGAGCACGTGCTTCTCGATATCGCCGCAAAGCTCCGTTCTTTTTTTATCCTCTTCGTAATATATATTCATACCCGTAAGCTTTGATACGGACTCCATCGTCACCGTTCCCCTGTCGCCTATTATCTGCGAACCGCAATGATCCTGGCCGATCTTGGAATAGGTCAGCGTAGCGGTGAAGTCCGGATATTTGAGAATCGAAGTTCCCGAAGAGTCTGCTCCCGTAAAAACAAAATCTGCAACCGAGATGATCTGCTCCGGTTTTCCGAATAAATCGATCGCCGGATAAAAGCAGTAAATGCCGAGATCTCTCAGGCAACCCGTCTTCATTTCCGGGTTGAAAATATTCGGATTTTCTCCGCGCAAAAGCGCCTGATATTTTGAAGAAAGCTGAGAAAAATCAAAATGCGCCGTCGAGATTTTTCCGATGCTTTTCAGAGCTTTTTTCAAGGTTTCTCTCGCAGGCAAATGCAGGTACATTATTGCCTCCGTATATATAAGACCGTTTTTCTCCGCAAGCGAACTGAGCCGAGTGAATTCATCCGGAGAAACGGTTATCGGTTTTTCGCAGAGAACGTGCTTACCGTTTTCCAGCATGAGTCGGCTCTGATCGTAATGCAGAAAATTCGGGCTCGCAATATACACCGCGTCAACGTCGGACGCGGCAAGCTTCTCAATATCCGTGTATACCGGAACATCCGCGAACTTTTCCGCAAAGGCCCTGCCCTTCTCATATGTTCTGGAATAAACGGCAGAGAATTGAAGCCCGTCGACCAGCTGTGAGCCCTTGACGAATTCCTCGGCTATCCAGCCGGTCCCTATCACGCCGAATTTAACCAAATCGCAACACCTCCGCATTGAGCCTTTTCATTAAAATTATATTATCATTCAACTGTAAATTCAATAGTTAATTTTTCCCGACTCAACAAATACAAAAAACATGAATGTTTTCGGGTTTTTTACGATTAACATTGAAATTTTTTTATAATAAGTTTATAATGTATACATATTAAGAAAGGAAGCCGTGTTCCGATATAAAAACGCGGGAACGGCTAACGGGACGTATTATGAAATTAGGAATCGTAGGTTTGCCGAACGTCGGCAAAAGCACGCTTTTCAACGCTATCACAAACGCGGGAGCCCAGTCTGCAAATTATCCGTTCTGCACCATTGAGCCGAACGTCGGTGTAGTCGCGGTGCCGGACGAAAGAATCGACGCTCTCGTTGAGATGTATCATCCGGTAAAAATAACTCCGGCAACGATCGAATTCGTCGACATCGCCGGTCTTGTAAAAGGCGCGTCGAAGGGAGAGGGACTCGGCAATAAATTCCTTTCACATATCCGCGAGGTCGACGCGATAATCCACGTCGTGCGCTGCTTTGAAAATGATGATATAATCCACGTTGAGGGAAGCGTTGATCCGGCGCGCGATATTGAGACAATCAATCTTGAGCTCATCTTCTCCGATATTGAAATGGTTGAGCGCAGGATAGACAGAGTCGCCAAGGCCATGAAGGGCGACAAATCTCTCGCGAAGGAAGCGGAATTCCTCAAGGCGCTCAAAGAGCATCTTGAAGACGGAAAGCCTGCAAGAAGCATCGAACGCGACGACGACGGCGACGAAATCCTTAAGGATATTGCTCTGCTGACAAGCAAGCCCGTTATCTACGCCTGCAACATGAGTGAGGACGATTTTGCCGGCAATATTGACAGCAACGAAAGATACAACGCGGTCAAAAAAATCGCTGAGTCGGAGGGCTCTCAGGTGCTGCCGATCTGCGCGGAAATGGAGGCGGAGATCGCCGGGCTCGACAAAGAGGAAAAAGAGATGTTCCTCTCCGACCTCGGGATAGACAAGGGCGGTCTTGATCTGCTTATACAGCGCAGCTACGATCTGCTGGGCCTGATATCCTACCTGACGGCGGGCACGCCCGAGGTTCGCGCGTGGACAATAAAGAAGGGCACCAAGGCTCCGCAGGCCGCAGGAAAGATCCACTCCGATTTTGAAAAAGGCTTTATACGCGCCGAGGTCATCACATTTGAGGATCTTATGAAATGCGGCTCTCTTGCCGCGGCGAGGGAAAAGGGACTGATTCGCTCGGAGGGCAAAGAATATGTTATGAAGGACGGAGACGTAGTACACTTCCTTTTCAACGTCTGATGCCAAGAATGGGGCTGTCGGCTTTAAAGAAACAGAAAAGAAAAATGCAGTTTGCAACATACGTTCGTTTGTTGCAGACTGCTCTTTCTTATAATAACAACTAATTTACAATTACGTTTATATAAATGTGTCGTATTTTTCAACAAGATAATCGAGGGCTTCCAGATAACCTTCAAATCCGTGACCGATTATCGTCTTTTCGGCGTAGAGACTAACGTAGGAAAACCGTCTGAATTCTTCCCTCTCATTCACGTCGGAAATGTGTACCTCGCACGTTGGGATCCCGACGGCCTTGAGGGCGTCGAGGATGGCGACGCTCGTGTGGGTATAGGCGGCGGGATTGATAATGATCCCGTCATATTTTTTATACGCCGCCTGTATCCCATCGACTATATCGCCCTCGTGATTCGATTGAAATAAATCCACGCTCACGCCGTTTTTTTCGGCGTGTTTTTTTATCATTCCGCACAGCTCGTCATAGGTGCCTTTGCCGTAGACATCAGGCTCCCTTACGCCGAGCATATTGATATTCGGCCCGTTTATTACAAGGATATGCATTTCATCACCTCTCTGACTGTTGCGTCAATGTCATTGTCGACCTCAATCGAAAATGAAGCGAACGTCTCATAAATCTTCTTCCTCTGACGGTAGAGCTTCTCCACCGCTTCACCGTCCGCTGAAAGCGGTCTGCCGTCCCTGGCGAGCGACGCGACGTCCCGTTTAAGATATATCACCGTTCCGTTCTGGCTCAGCGCCTCGCGGTTCTCCTCACGCATGACGGCGCCGCCGCCGGTCGAGATTATTACGCCTGTTTTCTTTCCGGCTTCGGCGACCGCGGCAAACTCAGCGATGCGAAAATACTCCTCGCCATCTGCGGAAAAAATCTCCGGTATCGGTCTGCCCTCTTTTTTGACGATCTCCGCGTCGGTATCGATGAATGGTCTGCCTGTCAGCTCCGCGAGCCCTGCGCCGACAGTGGATTTTCCGCACCCGGGCATACCTATGAGCACTATGTTTTTTTGCGCACAGAGGATTTTTTTATACACGGTTTCCATCACACTGTCGTCAAGCTTTTTGTCCAAGAATCTTTCGGCTGAACGCAGAGCCTGAGCGACAAGCATGAACAGTCCGTTGCCGCAGGGTATTCCGAGTCTTTCGGCGTCCATGATAAGTCCCGTGCGGCACGG
>JAFSXA010000116.1 GCA_017450135.1 Clostridia bacterium
ACCGCGAGTATGGCTCCGAGCTGAATGACGACGAGGTACATATCAAAAAAGCCTTCCGATACGTTGTTGAAATGGCAGATCCTTTCAAGCAGTATCATGTGCCCCGTGCTGCTGATGGGCAGCCATTCGGTTATTCCCTCGATTATGCCGAAAAGTATTGATTTTAAAACGTCAACAATAAACATATCTGACCTCCCGTCCCTGATCCGAAAGACGATTCCGGCGAACCGTAATGACAGTATAAATTATATGTATCCACATAGAATTATACTACACGGCAGGGAATGTTTCAATGTAAATAAACAGAAAGGGCCGCGCCCTTGCCCGGAACGGAATTCCTTTTTGGATGGCGACAGCCCATATATTTTTTTGGAGCGGATAACGAGGATCGAACTCGCGACCTCCACCTTGGGAAGGTGGCGCTCTACCGGTTGAGCTATATCCGCAAATAAACAGAAGCCGGGAATTACCCGGCCCTCTGGTGACCCGGACGAGAATCGAACTCGTGTTACCGCCGTGAAAGGGCGGTGTCTTAGCCGCTTGACCACCGGGCCGTATTGGTAGCGGCAGTGGGATTCGAACCTACGACCAATCGGGTATGAACCGAGTACTCTAGCCAACTGAGCTATGCCGCCATATATCGCCGTTATCTCACGACGCCTGCTTATTATATATTATTCTATTTTAATTGTCAAGAGATTTTCGTATTTATTTTTATCGTCCTGCCGGAAAAATATTAATGCCCATGAATACTTTTTTTAAAAATATCTTGAATTAATTATAAGGTTGATATATAATACTGCCGGAGTGAGGATTTATGAATAAAAAAGTATTAAAAAGAATGATTTGTATCGTTATCGCTGCGGCATTGCTTTTGATTTCAGCGGGCTGCGGCGGGAAAACCGACGGCGAAAAAACCTCGGAGAATCAGACTGACAAGGCTACGGGTAACAATACCTCCGCCTTAGCTCAGACGACAGCCGAGACCACTACTAAAAAAATCGACGCTTCGCCAGATGACAAGCTCATCGCGCTGACCTTTGACGACGGTCCGTATTCTCCCGTGACGGAAAGGATACTCGACGTGCTTGAAAAGAACGGCGCCCGCGCCACGTTTTTTGTCGTAGGCAACAGGGTCGCCTCCTATAAAAGCTCGGTCGAGCGCGCAGCGAAGTTAGGCTGTGAGATAGGCTCACATACCTACACGCATCAGAATCTGACTAAGGTGGGCGTGGATGGTATAAGAAGCCAGCTTGAAAAAACCAACGACGCAGTCTCAAAAATCACGGGGCACGATATAACCGTTTTGAGGCCGCCCGAGGGCGCTGTCAACGATACTGTCAGAGCGAACGTGAATTATCCTCTCGTACTCTGGAGCGTGGATTCCAAGGACTGGAAGTACAGAAATGCCGAGAAGGACTATAACAATGTTGTCAATAACGTTTTCGACGGCTGTATCGTCCTGATGCACGATCTCTATCCGGCCACGGCGGACGCGGTTACAAAGTTTGTGCCCGAGCTTGTTGCAAAGGGCTATAAATTCGTCACCTTCAGCGAGCTGATGGAGCTCAGAGGAGTAAAGCTGGAGAACGGTGTAAAGTATTTCAGCGCCAAACCGAAGAATCAGGCCGGTTCCGGGGAGACGACTGCGGACAAGGCTGTCTCATCTACCGCCGCTGCTACGACGGCGACGACCGCCGCAGCTTCTACAACTGCAGCTGTGGCTAAGACGGGCACGACAAGTACGGACATTGACGCAAATGTGGATTACGTTGAATAGGCACGCGCCCTCAACGAAAAAACGAATAATATCACGGCAGAGCGCGGAATCGGGTTTTCCGCCCTGCCGCTTTTCTGTTTGTCAAATATGTTTATTGATTTACCGGATGTAATGTGATAGAATAAAAAGGCAATGCAGTATATGGAAGTGATACAGTGGATTATACGTTTGATTATTTCAAAAAAAGCGCCGATTATGTAAGGCAAATCGTGCCTTACGAGCCAGAGATCGGCATTATTCTCGGCTCCGGCCTCGGAAACCTCGCGGACGAAATTGAGGACAGGACAGAGATCGACTACGCGGATATACCCAATTTCCTTGTCTCGACAGTAGCCTCGCACAGGGGTACGCTGATCTGCGGCAGGATCGGCGGCAAAAGGGTCGTCTGTATGTCCGGTCGCTTCCATTTGTATGAGGGCTACAGCTATGAGCAGTTGGTTATCCCCATCAGGCTGTTTAAACTGCTCGGGGTCAAAAATACCATTATAACGAACGCCGCCGGTGCGGTGAACACGGATTACAGCGTCGGGGACGTCATGCTCATCAGGGATCATATCAAGTTGAACGGGGAAAGTCCTCTGTGCGGCAAAAATATAGACGAATTCGGGCCGAGGTTCTTCGACACGACCGATATGTATACGGCTTCGCTCAGAAAAACCGCTCTCGAATGTGCAGAGGGCAGCGGGCTGACCGTGCATGAGGGCGTGTATATGTTCTTCACCGGCCCTCAGTTTGAAACGCCTGCGGAGATCAGGGCGGCAAGACTGCTCGGCGCGGACGCCGTGGGAATGTCCACGGTCACCGAGGCTCTGACCGCCGCGCACTGCTCAATGCCGCTTCTGGGTATCTCGGTCATGACTAACATGGCGGCAGGCATAAACGACGGCAAGCTTATGCACGAGGAGGTCGGCGAGGCCGCCGAAAGAATATCCGCTGAACTGCAAAACTATGTTAAAAGAATAATTGAAAGAATATAGGAGGCACAATGAAAACTTTATTTAAAAACGCTGATATTTTACTACGCGAGAACGGAGGCTACAGGGTCGCAGAGAGCTGCTTCCTTGCGGTCGAGGACGACAGGATATCATATATAGGCGAAGCAAGACCCGAGGGGGATTTTGACTGTGTCAAGGATATGAGCTCAAGGCTGCTGATGCCCGGACTCTACAACTGCCATAATCATTCTCCGATGGTACTGCTTCGCGGTGTCGGCAGCGATCTGCCGCTCGACAAGTGGCTCACGGAGGAGATCTTTCCCGTCGAGGACAGACTGACTGCGGAGGATATAAGAGCCGGAAGCTATCTTGCTCTGCTTGAGATGATAGCCTGCGGCACTGCGAGTTTTTCTGATATGTATTTTGAGCCTCATACTACGGTTGGCGCAGTTATCGAGGCCGGGCTCAGGGCAAATATCCAGCGCCCCGTTCTGTCGCTCGACCCGAACGAGAAGCCGGAGGATTCCTACCGCATCCGCGAGGCCATGGAGCTCTATGAGAATTACAACGGCGCGGCGGACGGCAGGATACTGATAGATTTCTGCATCCATGCCGAGTACACCTGTACCGAAACTATCGCAAGGGCGTACAGCGAGCTGTGCCGTGAGAGGCACGGGCTTATGCACGTCCATCTTTCCGAGACGTACAAGGAGCACGACGAGTGCATAGCAAAATACGGGAAAACTCCGGCAAAGTGGTTTGAGGATCTGGGCGCATTCGATTCGCGTGCGTTCGCCGCCCACTGTGTCGCCGTTTCAGACGAGGATATCGATATATTTCTCCGCCACGGCGTGAGCGTGGTTCACAATCCCTCCAGCAATCTCAAGCTCGGCAGCGGCTTTGCACCGGTTGCAAAGCTCATTGACAGGGGAGTGAATGTTGCACTCGGCACCGACGGCGCGGCGAGCAACAACAATCTGAACATTTTTGAGGAAATGCATCTTGCGTCGATTATCCACAACGGCTACATGAAAGACGCGACGGTCATGGGGGCGGACACGGTGATAGATATGGCTACCGTGAACGGCGCCCGTCTGCAGGGCAGGGAGAACTGCGGAGAGCTTGCCGTCGGCAACAAGGCTGATATTATTGCCGTTTCCCTCGAGGGGCCGCATATGCGCCCGGCTCTCGATAAAAAGTCGCTCGTCACATATTCTGCACAGGGCAGCGACGTGTGCATGAATATGGTGGACGGAAGGATCCTCTATGAGAACGGGGAATATAAAACTCTCGATAAGGAAAGAATCTATTATGATCTGAACAGAGCGGTCGAAAGACTTTACGGAGGCGATTGATATGGAGCGTGCCGACGAAGGCCTCGCCTTTATGCTCAGATATGAAAATATTGCGTGGTATGAGGACGGCGCGGTCAGGATACTTGACAGGCGCGT
>JAFSXA010000117.1 GCA_017450135.1 Clostridia bacterium
ACCACAAGGCGGTCGACTATTATCTCTATATTATGCTTCTTGTTTTTATCAAGCTGTATTTTTTCGGAGAGGTCGTAGGTGATGCCGTCGACCCTCGCTCTGACGAAGCCGCTCTTTCGCGCGCTCTCGAGCTCCTTGGCGTATTCGCCCTTTCTGCCCCTGACTATGGGTGCGAGCAGCCTTATCCTCGTGCCGTCCTCGAGCGCGGCTATTTTGTCGACTATGGTATCCACGCTCTGGCGCGATATCTCCCTGCCGCAGACCGGGCAGTGCGGTATGCCTATCCTCGCGTAAAGCAGGCGCAGATAGTCGTATATCTCGGTCACCGTGCCGACGGTGGAACGCGGGTTCTTTGAGGTTGTCTTCTGATCTATCGAAATCGCGGGCGACAGACCCTCTATATAGTCGACGTCCGGCTTCTCCATCTGACCGAGGAACATTCTCGCATAGGACGATAGCGACTCTATATACCTCCTCTGACCCTCGGCAAATATCGTGTCGAAGGCGAGTGAGGATTTTCCCGAGCCGGACAAACCGGTAAAGACCGTGAGGCTGTCCCTCGGTATTTCAACGTCTATGTTTTTAAGATTGTGCTCCCTGGCACCCTTTATCACAATTTTATCAGGCTGCATTACTTACCCTCTCTCAGTTTATTTATCCTGTCGCGCAGATAGGCGGCATGTTCAAATTCAAGTATCTTTGCCGCCGCCTTCATCTCAACGGTAAGCTGCTTGATCAGATGCTCTCTCTCCGGCTTAGACAGCCGTCTGCCCGGCTTCTCATCAGCTTTTGAGGATATCTCGAGTATATCGCGCACGTCTTTACTGATGGTTTTCGGCACTATGCCGTGCGCCCTGTTGTAGGCGTCCTGCTTGCGTCTGCGGCGCTCGGTCTCGGTTATGGCTCTCTCCATGGAGGGAGTGACGGTATCCGCGTACATTATGACCTTGCCGTCCGCATTTCTCGCCGCGCGGCCGACTGTCTGTATCAGCGAGGTCTCGCTGCGCAGGAAGCCCTCCTTGTCCGCATCGAGGATGGCGACAAGGGACACCTCCGGGATGTCAAGACCCTCGCGCAGGAGGTTGATGCCGACCAGCACGTCGAACTCGCCCAGGCGCAGATCGCGGATTATCTTCATCCTCTCGATGGTATCGACGTCATAGTGCATATAGCGCACCTTGATGCCGATGTTTTCAATATAATCGGTCAGATCCTCCGCCATTTTCTTGGTGAGGGTCGTCACAAGCACCCTCTCTTTTCTGTCTATCCTGAGGTTTATCTCCGATATCAGGTCGTCTATCTGGCCGTCGGTAGGCCTGACGGAGATCTCGGGATCGAGCAGACCGGTGGGTCTGATGACCTGCTCTACTATCTGAACGCTCTTCTCCCTCTCCAGCTCGCCCGGCGTGGCGCTGACAAAGATCTTTTGCCCGACCTTACCGTAGAACTCATCGAAGGTCAGCGGCCTGTTATCATACGCCGAGGGCAGACGGAATCCGAAGTTTATAAGGCTCTCCTTGCGGGAGCGGTCGCCGCCGTACATTCCCCTGACCTGCGGAAGAGTAACGTGGGATTCGTCGACAAAAAGCAGGAAATCCTCCGGGAAATAGTCCAGCAGAGTAAAGGGCGGCTCGCCCGGCTTCCTCCCGGACATGACGGCGGAATAGTTTTCGATGCCCTTGCAAAAGCCCGTTTCACGTAGCATCTCTATATCGTACTGCGTGCGCTGCCTGATCCTCTGCGCCTCGAGCAGCTTGCCCTGAGCTTCAAAGCTCCTGACGCTCTCCTCCATCTCGGCGTAGATCTGCTTCACGGCGCGCTCCATCTTTTCCGGGGAGACTACATAGTGCGAGGCGGGGTAGATGGCAACGTGGGACAGGACGCTCTTTATATCGCCGGTCAGGGCGTTGATCTCGCAGATCCTGTCGATCTCGTCGCCGAAGAACTCTATCCTGATCGCATTCTCATTGGAATATACCGGGAACACCTCGACAACGTCGCCGCGGACTCTGAATTTATTTCTGGTGAAGCTGATATCGTTACGCTCATACTGGATCTCTATGAGCTTTTTTATCAGCTCGTCGCGTGTTTTTTCCATCCCCGTCCTCAGGGAAATCACCATGCTGCGGTAATCTATCGGGTCGCCGAGGCTGTATATGCAGGATACGGACGCGACTATGATGACGTCCCTGCGCTCCGAGAGTGCGGAGGTCGCCGAATGGCGGAGCTTGTCTATCTCGTCGTTGATAGCCGAATCCTTCTCTATATAGGTGTCCGTGGTGGGGATATAGGCCTCGGGCTGGTAGTAATCGTAGTATGAAACAAAGTATTCGACCGCATTCTCCGGGAAGAACTCCTTGAACTCAGAGCAGAGCTGGGCGGCGAGAGTTTTGTTGTGAGCGAGGACAAGCGTGGGCCGGTTGAGCCGCGCTATCACGTTTGCCATTGTAAAGGTCTTGCCCGAGCCGGTAACTCCGAGCAGGGTCTGTTCAAGGTCGCCGTTGTTTACACCCTCGACCAGTCTGTCTATCGCCTCAGGCTGATCGCCGGTCGGCGCGAACGGGGACCGGAGCTTGAACACGTCCATGGGATCACTTCCTTCGTATCCCGTATATTATAAACTAAGACTTTTTAAAAGTAAATAGTTTTACGAAAAATTCCGAACAAATGTTTGACGTGTCGTTATTTGCTTATTGACAAATAGTTCCTGCAAATAGTATAATCAGATAAACAATTATTCATTATGAACGGAGATGAAGAAATGGTCATAGTATTCAAAAAGATCGCCATTTTCATTGTCAGCATCCTGCTCTCTCTGAGCGCAAATTTCGGCATTACCCCCTCCTTTGCCTTTGCGCCGAAGGACGCAGAAAGCGTACAGCTCACCTTTGCGACCGTTGCCGACACACATCTGACCGGAAGCAGGACCAGGGAAAGCTGGGTCAAGGCCGCCGTAATGGACGCGGAGACATCGGAGAGAAAGCTCGATATGTTCGTGCTTGACGGCGACAACACCAATCACGGCGAGCTTAAACAGTATGAGTCGCTTACCCGTGCGTTCGACGGGTGCGACCCGGCGGAAAACATCTATCTCGTGCGCGGCAACCACGATACCTGGACCTTCGGCAGCGACGGCGAAAAGGATCCTTCGCTCGCCGACGAATACTATTTCCGCTTCAACGAGATGATAACCGGCAAGGCAAGGGAGAACGTATACTACGCCGACGTGATAAACGGATACCACATTATCGTC
>JAFSXA010000118.1 GCA_017450135.1 Clostridia bacterium
GCTTTCAAGGAAACCCGGCACGCAGACCTTCAACATCCCCCTGTTTGAGATGAACGTCGCTAACGAAAAAGATCCGGTCTACATGGATCTTCTTGAGGCCTACAAATACGTTATCAAGAATTACAAGCAAAATATACGCAAGGTGCTGAACGTGATAGCTGACGCAGGTGACGGAGTTATACTCTACCACTGCTTTTTCGGCAAGGACAGGACGGGGATACTGACCATGTTCCTGATGTATATCGCAGGGGCCGACAGAGCCGACATTGTCGCCGACTACTCCCTAACCTATGCCTATATTATGGATTATATCGAGAAAAACAGGGAAACGCTTTGGAGTCCCGACAGCGTGATGCACTATTCCACGCCGCAGACAATGAGCTCGCTGATAGCCTATATTGACGAAAAATACGGCTCCATAGGCGAATACCTGACCGAGATCGGCGTCACAGACGACGCGCTCTCAAGGATAAAAAACAGATTGCTCGGGGAATGACATCACAGATACAACAGAAAAAACGGCAAGGTGCGGAAATTGAAATTTCTGCACCTTGCTTGATATATAAACTGTTTTTCAAAGGATCGGATGCGTTTACGAGGCCTTCAGCTGCAGCCTGAGCTTGTCTGCTATCATGGCGATAAATTCCGAGTTTGTCGGTTTGCCTCTTGAAGACTGGATCGTGTAGCCGAAATAGGAGCTCAGAACGTCGACGTCTCCCCTGTCCCACGCGACCTCGATAGCGTGCCTTATCGCGCGTTCGACCCGCGAGGACGTGGTCTTGAAGGTCTTGGCGACAGTGGGATAGAGAAGCTTGGTTACGGAGCCCATCATGTCGCTGTTGTTCACGGAGAGGATAATAGCCTCCCTGAGATAACGGTAGCCCTTTATGTGCGCCGGTACTCCGATCTGATGCATGATGTCGGAGACTATCATTTCAAGATCGTTCGCTCCCGACCTGACAGGTGCGCTGTGCTTCCAGCCGGTGAGCTGGGATATCCTCTGCGCCATCACCTCAACGTCGACAGGCTTCAGAAAATAATAGTCCGCACCGCCGCTGAGTATCTCGGATTCAAATCGTGAATTGTCAACGCTCGAGAGAACTATTATCATCGGCTTTTTGATATCCTTCATATCCCTTATCCGTCGGATAACGCCGAGGGCGTCTATATGAAGCATAAAGGCGTCCATTATCAGCACGTCCGGCTTCTCGTACCTGAGCCGTGTGAGCACCTGCGAGCCGTCCTTGTCCGTAAGAACAACGCCGTATCCGCAAGACGAGAGCGCCCTTGAGCAGCTTTGACCGAAATCGTTGTTTTCCGCTATCATGATTTTAAGTGAATTTTCCATAAAATTTACCTCCGTGAATTATTTTCACGCATATATTACCATTTTATGGTAATTCTGTCAATAGATAATTGGTAATTTATGGCATTTTTATTTGCTCGAAATCCGGTTCAAATTGTAAAAAAACATACATCCGAGCCGCCAAACATAATAATCGGGCGACTGTTGTCCGCTGACGCTCACAGATCGATTCTGTTAACGGAGGAAATCAGCCCGCTTTAAGGTAAGACTCGACGGTTTTTGCGGAATCGCACATATTCTCGGCAAGTATACCGTAGCCCTCAAGCGGATCGTCAACAAAGACGTGGGTAATCGCCCCGGCAAGCATACCGTTCTGAATTATCGGGCTGCCGCTCATACCCTGGACAATGCCTCCGGTCTTTTCAATAAGCCTTTCATCGGTCACCTTTATTACCAGATTGCGTTCCGTGCCGGACGAGGTGTTGATGACCCTGACTATCTCCACGTCGTAGTACATAGGGCCGTTCTCGTCCACTGTGCAGATTATGCTGGCGGCGCCGGTCTTGACCTCCCGACGGAGAGCTACCGGGATAACCGCGGCGTTACGGTCGAAGGAGTCCATGACGCCGAAGACGCCGGTACTGCCGTTCGTGTAAAGCTTGCCGATCGTCCCGGAGCTGAAAACTCCGCAGAGCTCGCCGGCGCTGCCGTTTTTGCCCTTATAGCAGCCCTTGACCTCTGCCCGGACTGCGTCGCCGCCCGAGAGCGGCATTATTTCCCCCGTATCGACGTCACAGACGGCGTGCCCGAGCCCTGCAAAAATACCGTTCGTTCTGTCGTACCATGTCAATGTGCCTATTCCTGCCGTGCTGTCCCTGATCCACAGACCGCCCTTGTAGGACGAGTCCGCGCTGAGCACGGGAGTAAAGGATATGGTCCGCTCCCTGCCGCCGCGTTCTATCAGCAGCTTCAGCGGTCTTCCGCCGCTTGCGGCGATGAGCTCGGACAATTCCCGGTTGCGGCAGATCTCTTTACCGTCGACCGAGATTATCATATCCCCCTCTTTGAGCCCCGCTTTCCTGCCGGGACTCAGGTTACCCGACGAGGTCGTTACCTCGTCAACGCGGATAACCATTACGCCTCTCGTATACAGGCGTATTCCGAATACATCACCGCCCGGAACAACATACCTTCTCTGCAACACCTTTATCCTTGCGGACTTTACGGGAAAAATATTAAAGAGCCTGACGGAGGCCTCGTATTCGTCCCCGGTGCGTGCCATCGCCTCCGACGGTACTGTGCCCAGAGCTTCAAAGACGTATGCTTTGCCCGTATCCATCTCATTAAGCTCTCCGACCGTCATTTCATCCGGGATCCTCATATATCCGACTATTATATATAAGAGGACTGTTCCCGTCAAAAAGAAGCAGACTATGCTCGCTATCCGAAAGCATTTTTTCATAACAAGCGCCTCCGGAATTTAATTTGTCCCGAAAGCCGAAAAATATTACTTAAAAATAAAAAATCGGCTTGAAGGAAAAACTTCAAGCCGGAAAAATTTGTTTTTAAGCTCCGCTCAGCTCGTAACAGGCAGAGACTCGATCATGGTGAGCATACCGTTATAGAATTCCATCACGGATTCCTCATCCGTGCCAATGCCGATGGCAGAGCCGTGGTCTCCCCTGCTCAGCGGCATCACGTTCCAGATACCCGTCTCGATATTGTCCGGATCATAATCCTTGTGCGCATCGCCAAACGGATAACTCGCGGAGACGACGTTGACAAGGCCGTCGTTCGGCAGCCAGCTCTTATCGAGCTTATAGGACGTGTCGAGATTGACGGAATAGACGCCTTCCGCCATTGCCGTAAGCTGCAGAACAGCGAGCGTGCTCGGCAGCGGGAACTCCGTATTCAGAAGCGGAACGTTGAACGTCGTCCTGAACGGATAGGAGAAATAGTAGATATCATCCTTAAGATCGACCTTCTCGTTGAAGGCCTGCGCACCGTCCGGTGAAAGATCGTAGGCGATATTATCATATTCCTGCTGCATTATGGTCTTGATGGATTTTATGATGGTCTGGTTAGCGTCGCCCTCTCCGGGAACCTCTGAAAGGCCGAACTGCTCCAGGTGGAAATCAACGTAACCGTTGGCAAATGAACGGCCCATTACTCCGACGTAGGTATATACCAATATAAGCGTTGGCTCAATGAGCTTTAAATTGTTCAAAACATATTTCATCGTGCTGCCGTTGTTGGGAGAGCATACGGCGACGACCGTGTTGATATAATCGGACTTGCCGCCCGTGAACAACGGGGAAATATCATCGGGGTCGGTGGCAGCGATCTCCTCCGCGGAGCCGTCCGCGAGCAGAGCCGCAAGCATTCTGACAGTATTGCCGCCGAAGCTGTGGCCGATGAGGTTGACCTTGTTCATCAAGCCGTTCTCGTCGAGCTCGCCCCAGTTTTCAATAAGCGGCTCGTCGTAGGTCCTGCCGTAGCGGAGGTGGTTGCACTTGGCTGAATGAGCCGCTCCGTAGTCGACCCTTGTGCCGGTGAGCTGGGCATAGAGCTCGCAGGCTCTGTCCCAATTACTCGAAAGGGGGCCGACGGAGGCGTCATAGCACTCATAGCCCTCCTCACGGAGATTGCTTATCAGGTGGCAGGACGTGGCTCCCCAGTAGGGAAAATCCGCGTCTATACCCTCATCCCCGCCCCAGCCGAGAAAGCCGTGAACAAATATATAGGGATAGGTCTTGCCCGATGTATTCTTATTCTCAGGAGCAACATATCCGGGCACGAAGCTGACAAAAAGCATAACAAATGATACCCACAGAGACATCAACGCTTTGATCATGAGACAGCCTCCTTTTCAATATACACTTTATTATACAATATATTGTGCAGGCAGTCAACAGTTTTTCGGAAATATGGGGACGTTTCCAACTGTTCTATCAGATATCAAAAAGATTGATACCTGTCTCCTCCTGGGTTCTTCTGCCCATAACGCCGTCTACCACGCTGACAAATATCTCCGCCGTGACGCCTATGACCGCAGAATTGAGGTGACCGCCAATAAGGTTGCAGTCTCTGCCGGAGAACGCGGCGTGCAGATGCAGATACGGCTTTCCGTCCTTGCGCGTCGCATTGCCAATGAGAGATACGAGCTCCATCGGCCCCTCAAAGGTCGTTGTATGGTATTTCTTCTCCCTCTTGTCGTAGAAGCCTAAAGTCGCCGTATCGACCGCGCCGAGTCCGCTGATCCGGGCAAAGGCGATATCCTCCTTTTCGCACAGCTCGGCGAGGGCGGAGTGGATCTCATCGCCCACCGAAAGTCTGACCGCGTATTCGTTACCGCATTTTTTGTAATTCATAAAAATCACCTTTCAAAAATAATAATTGACAAAATATAAAAATAATACTACTATATATGTATGAACAAACAGGAGGTATAATAATGGACGCAAAATCAAAATCAACAATAATCAAAGCCTGCACTGCAGTGCTCTGCACGGCGGCCATGTGCGCAACGATAATCGCCTCGGCTGGCAAGATGTCCGACGCTCTGGTCAAGGAGGCGGAGGCCGCACCTCAGGCAGTCTCCGTCGAAGCGCAGGCCTTTGAGAGCGAGACAGCCGCTCCGGCGGAGAGCTCCTCCGCCACGGAATATGACGTACCTGTGGATGCGGGGACGCAGACAGAGGACGCCGCTGATAACACCTCGGCCGAAACCGCAGAAGCACCGTCGGCGGACACAACCGCCGAGCCCGCAGCGGCGCCGGCAAAGGCTCAGCAGAGCTCGAGCGGCAATACGACGGTCGATCCTCTCTCGACGACCGAGGGCATTGTCAACTACTGCAACAAGGCTCTCAACAGCGCAAAGGCGGCGAAGCCCGGCTATACAAAGACCTTTGTCAGAGAGATAAAGGGCTCCAACAGCGGAGTAAGTCCGATAATCGCAAAGGTCATCAAGCAGAACAAGACGACCACGATGAAAAAGGGCGACGACTGCACAGACGATTTCCCCGCGGGCGGCTACAGCTGGTCAAGCAAGCTCAGGCCCTCGGATCTGAGATCCGCCGAGTGCAAGAAGAACGGAGCCTACTATGATATCACGCTCAAGCTCAAGAATGAGAAGAATCCCGCCAAGGGTGAGGCGAGCTCCTACGGCAGAGTAATGACCGTTATCGACGCCGCCGAAGCCTCAAAAATGGTTCCCGGCGTCAAAGACGTAAACATGGACTACCACGACGGTTACGTATTTGCAAGGATCGACGCAAAGACCGGCAGGCTCGTCAAGGCTGAATTCTCGGCCACCGCCGACATTTCCGCCTCCCTGCTCGGAGCAAACATCTCCGCAAAGAATGTAGTCAGCACAGAGACTTTCACAAACTTCATCTGGTAATCGAAATGATCTGTTATCGGGGCTGTCGCAATGCGACAGCCCCATTTTGTATTCTTATTTCAACCTGTTAATACTAAGAGATAAGTGCGTCGCAGAGCTCCTGAAGCTGAGCCTCCTGCTCGGGCTTCAAGGCTGATTTTACGGTAAGCACACCGGCGACCTCGATATTCTTCATCGTATCGAGCTTCGCGCTGATAAGCTTCGCCGCCGCAGGCGCCCAGGTGCCGTTCTCGATTATGCCGACTCTCCTGTCCCTGAGAGTGAGCGCCGCGATATCGTCAAGAAGGTATTCCATTGCAGGATAAATACCGTTGTTGTAGGTGGTAGTTGCTAACAGTATATTCTTTGCCCTGAACATCTCCGCCACGGTGTAAGATCTGTCGGTAGTGCAGATATTTATCGTCCTGACCCTCCTGCCCCTTTCGGCAAGATAAGCCGCCGCCTGCGCCACAGCCCTCTCCGTATTGCCGTAGACAGTGGAATACACGATGAGCACGTCGTCGGTTTCCGGCTCCCATTTGCTCCACCTGTCGTGTTTTTCCAGAAGCCGGGTCAGCTCGCCGCGCCATACAGGGCCGTGAAGAGGACAGATCATCCTGATATCGAGGCCCGCCGTCTTTTTGAGGGCCGCCTGCACCTGTGCGCCGTATTTGCCGACAATGTTGGAGTAGTAGCGCAAATAATCGTCCTGCCATTCCGAGGCTATATCGAGCTCGTCGGCAAAGATGCTGCCCTCCAGCGCACCGAAGGCTCCGAAGGCGTCGGCGGAGAAAAGTATACCGTCCCTCTCGTCAAATGTGAACATGACCTCCGGCCAGTGAACCATGGGAGCCATGATGAATTTAAGGGTGTGCTCCCCAACGGACAGCTCCTCCCCCTCGGCGACGAGCAGAGGATCGAAGTCGAAGTCAAAAAACTGCCTTATCATGTTCGCTGATTTCGCGTTGCAGACAAGCTTGACCCCGGGATATCTGAGCACAAGCTCCGCCAGCGTGGCGGCGTGATCCGGCTCCATGTGGCTGACGACGGCATAATCGAGCTTTCTTCCGCCGAGCGCCGCGGAAAGATTTTCAAAAAAAGCATCTCCGACCGCCCTGTCCACCGTATCGAACAGCACCGTCTTTTCATCCCTGAGCAGATAGGAATTGTAGGAGACTCCTCTGGGTACGGGGAACAGATTCTCAAAGAGCCTCGGGCTCCTCTCGCTCGCACCCACATAGCAATAATCCTCGTTGATCCTTCTTACACTGTTCATCTCCAAACCTCCGTTTAACAATAATTGTTTCGTATTCATCCGGGAGCAAAACAAAAACAACACAAAACAAGGTGCGGAATAATATCTGCACCTTGGTTTTCAGAGCGGACTGAGCCCTGCCCGAAGTTTATTTATTTTGCGTTTTCCTCAAGATACGTTACAACATCCTTGACCGTCACGAGCGTCGGCAGGATCCTGTCGGGGATCGTAATGCCGTACTTCTCCTCGATCATGCAGATCAAATCGAACAGCTCAAAGGAATTGAGCCCGAGATCCGAGGTCAGGACGTCGTCCGGGTTCACCTGCGTGATCCTGCCGTCCGTGTATTCGTTAAGCATTTTCAAAAGATCTTCTCTGATGTTCATAATTATTTCTCCTCCTTATTTTTCTTCCCTGACTCAAGCCTGCGCCTGCGCCAGATCTCATTGTATATCTCCTCTGTAGCGAGCGATATCTTGGTCAGCGAAAACTCGCAGTTCTCCGGGAAAACGTACCAGGTATCCTCAAGCGTGTTAAGGTCTATACAGTCGCGGTAATTGCCGAAGCGGTAATCGTACTCAACGTGGACGGCGTACTGACCGGCGGAGTCTATTTCCATATCGAAGGGCTCGCCGTCGTAATCGCGCGTACCGTGGAGACTGAAGCCGTTCATATCATGCACGAGCCTGCCCCTGCCCAGGCGAACGAAGCCCTTGGAATTCGGCAGATCGTTGACCACAGCCTCGCACTCAAAGCGATAGCTGCCGTCCGCGACCTCCTTTTTGACCTGCTCGCGCTCCCATTTATACCAGTCGGTCGGGAATTTGAACTTGGTATTACCGTCGGAGGCCTCAAGCTCGCCGTAATAATTGAGCCGCCACGATTTGCCGCAATGCTCGCAGTAAACCATATCCCCCTTGGACTTCATCTTGTATTCCGTCATGCAGTGCGGGCACTGATAGAGAACCTTGTGAAGTCCCTCGGCGCGCTTTCTGTATGTGACCTTAACGCGGTTTTCGCTCTGCCAGCGGAAATCGTCGTTATAGAGAAGCTCCTTTATCCTGGCGTTTATCTCGTCAAGGGTAGCCGTTTCCAGCTCCTCGGGCGTGAACGCCTGCGTCATCGTAGCGCGCATGGGCGCCACGTATCTTTTTCTGTGATTGCCCCAGAACGGGTCATATATATGGTCGCCCCTCGCAGTCAGGACGACTACCGGCACCTTTTCGTGCTTCAGGAGCTGAGCCACGGAATCGGGAATGACCTCGGTCAGGCCGCAGAGGGAGTATCTCGCCTCAGCGTAAATGCCGAAGATCATCTTCTCCTGCATCGCCTTGCGGCAGAGGCGGAGCATACCGATATCAGCCGTAAACTTTCTCTTGGGCACGGCGCCGAGCTTCCTGAGGATCCTCTCCCTGCCGATGAAATCATCGACCGCAGCGGGGAAGAAACCTCTTTGCGGAGCAATGGCGGCGCTCATTACATAGAAATCAAAGAACGCGTTGTGATTGCAGAGCATGATGTACGGCGGCTTTACGCCCTCCATCCTGATCTTATCGGTCTTTCCGAAATGGAGCCACTGCCTGATATGAGAAAACGCCCATACGATAGGCATCAGGTACATTTTCTGCTTTATGGGCGGCATATTCATATCAAATTTTTCTTTTTCAGGCGCGCCCGCTCTGACGTGTTTTCCTAAATCATTTTTCATTTTCTCACCACCGTTTGATTTTCGACAATGATTATATCACACTTAAAACACAAATACAATGACAGTTTTCACCATATTAACACAATATTTTGCATATTAATAGGTTTACTTTATACGAAATACAAGCTCCCGTTCGTCTCAAAATGAGAACAGCGACCACGGATAAGCCGAGACGTCCGGCATACTCTCAAAAGAGTATTTTTCGCCGCAGTACTCAAAGCCCACACGGCGCGACCACAGCGCGGTTTTGCAGCCCCTCTCCCTGCTGCCGTATTTTCGGTCGCCGAGCAGAGGAGTGCCTCTGGAGGCGAACTGCACTCTTATCTGATGCGTTCTGCCGGTGCACAGCTCTACCCTCACAAGCGCCTTTCCGCCGTTCACCCCGAGAGTCTCATAGGAAAGCTTCGCCCTGCGGACGCCCTTTCTCTCCCTGTCGACAACGAACGACTTGTTCCTGCGGGAGTCCCTGAACAGCAGATCCTCGTATACGCCGCTCTCTTCCGCCGGTACACCGTCGGTCACAGCCAGGTATTCCTTGGAGAGGCCTCCGCGGACGATAAGCTCCGAGAGACCTGCGGCTGACGACGGAGAGAGGGCAAAAATCATGACCCCTCCGGTCTCGACGTCGAGCCTGTGGACGGGATAGACCTTGCAGCCGAGCCGATCCGACAAAAGCCTGACCATATCCTCGGCGCCCTCGTTTTGCGAATAGACCCCCGGCGGCTTGACGCAGGCGGCGAACGCCCCGTTTTTAAACAGAATATCAATCGTCGTTTCCATATTTTTCTTTAAACTTCTCCGCCGAGCCCTTGACCTTCATGATGAGCCGCAGAAAGCTCAGCAGCTGAGCAGGCTTTGCGCTTTTTTGAAGCTCCGGAGTGTTCAGAGCGAGCAAAACCTTGAGGTCCGCCATCTGCCTGACGAGCTCCTCTTTTTCCCCGTTGCTCATGGAATCCATTCCGTTCTTTATCGCATAGTTGAGTGAATCGTTTATTTTTTCAATTTCGGCGTTGATGTCGGCAAGGCTGTCCGCCGAAACTATCACGCCGTTTTCATCCCTGTTTATCATATCCGTCTCCCCGATGCATGGCGTTTTTCAAATTCCTTTGTGAGTCTGTCCTTATACTCATCCGTGTACTCATATCCCCACAGATCCCTGATGGCGTAAAAATCCTCAAAGGTCTCGTCGGCAAAGATCTCCGCCTCGCCGACTTTGTACGGGAGCTTGAAGCCGACCGTTCCGTTGGAGGCTATAAAGCACTCATCCGCGAGATTCACCGCCACCCTGTTCGCCTCATAATGAGTATATTCCTCGTCATACTTTATTTGCGTAGTCGGAAAAAGGATCGTAGCGGCGTTGACCATGCTGTAAAACTCGCAGGATGTCCCGTTGTGGCCGTGATGAGCCTGCTGGGCAATGTCGCATTTCAGCGTCTTCTTGGTAAATCTTGAGGTCAGAACAAGGCTCGTCAGGTCTGAGGCGTCGCCCGGTATCATTATTTTAGTCCCCTCCGCCTCGAGCAGGAGCACGGTGGACGTATTGTTGAAATCCCTGAGCGAGCCGGGATAGATGTCCTCATGGGTACACAGCACGGTAAAGCAGAGATTGCGGACGTAGAATTTCTGTCCTGAGTGAAGCTTGACCTTTTTCGTGCCGTCCAGACGGCTGACGAGGGCGTCAAAATCGAGGCGGCTCGTATTGCTGTCGTCCTCCCAGTATTTGCTGTCCGGAACAGACGGGTCGATAAAATTATAGTACAGCGCCTCTATCCTTATCCCCTCTGAATTGTAGCGAAGGAAGTCGTTGAACTTGCCGATATGGTCGATATGCGCATGGCTGAAATACCAGCCGTTTATAACCACCTTCCCGTCCGGGCTGACGGCCCTGAGAAAGTCAAGGATACGGCGGTCATCGCCTATTGATTCTATGTGCGCGCTGTCAATGATAAAAAAGCTTCCGTCACAGCATCTGACTATGTAGCACATACCGCAGTCTATCCTGCTGTGGTCGACCTCGAACTGGTAGAATTCGGTCTCGGTCACTCTTTCGGTATCCTGTTTACTTGCGTCATAGAGCGCGGTGAACGGGTCGGCGATCACCCTCGCCTTTCTTTCACACGGGACAAAGTAGAGGTGGACGCAGATATCCTTACCGGTATAGGTATTGTAAATGTTATCCTCGATCGTGTTCGACGCGTAGAGGGAGAAGCCGTCCGCCTCGAGCGCAGAAGCGTATCTGCAGAAGCCGCCCTCATCGCACCCTTCGAGGGTGAGCATGTACGCGCCGTTGCCGCAGCTGTATTCATCATCAAAGTCGGAGAAGCATCCCGGCAGCTTTTCAAAGATCTTATTCATTATTACACCCCGTAAAAAAGCTGCGCCATATCCGGAAAAATACAGACGTGGCGCAACGATAAAGCGCTGTTATTCAGGGAACCTCTGAATATTCGACGCATTCAGATTGCGTAGAGATTTTTTCGTCAGATGAAGCAAAAAAAGATCAAGCAAGATGAATGCACGAGAATTTTAAGAGGCAACCTTTATTTTTTAATAGATTCCTGGATATATTTGAAATTGAGAGCTCCCGTATCCTTCATGAGAGCCGCGACCGCGTCGTCAAGCTTGTCCTTGTCATAGACTATCCTGGTGACCTCTTTGCCCGCCTCGTCGGTGTAGGTGTAGGACATATAAGAGCCCTCGAGCTTTCTGAGGTTGACTCTGAGCATCTGAACGACTTCCTCGGAGATACCGAGATAATCAGCAGCCTCTGTTTCCGTAATATACTTGCTGTCGGAAGCGGCGGCCTCAGTTTCGGCGCTGCTCTTTCCGCCTGCAAAAATAAAGGTAAGGCAGAGAGCCGCAGTGCAGATAACAGCGACAATTGACGCGATGATCGTGTTTTTCATTATAAAGACTCCTTTTAATCAGTTTGTTAATTTATAATATCACAGTTATATTTGCTTTTCAATCGATTTTTTGAAATCTTTTCATTATTTTTCCGTCACGCTCGGCCTCCTCGTCCCACATGGACGCAGGCCTGACCCAGACTCCCGCGTCGCCGTAGAGGGCACGGTAGACGACCATCTCCTCGAGCGTTTCGGAATGCTTTGCCGTAAACAGCACCTCATACTCGTTGCCCTTGAAATGCCTGTATTTTCCCTTTTCTATCATGGCTGTCACTCCCATTCCTTCCATATCTCCGGCTTATAACCGACAGTAGCTTTCTTCCCGTTGCGGACTATCGGCGTTCTGAAAAGCGTCTGATTCTCCATAAGCTTCTCCTCGACCGCTTCGGCGTCCGCAAGATATTTTATAAAGGACTCCTCATAGCCCTTCGCCTTTACGTCGATCAGCTCCTCTCCCCTGCACGCTGTTTTGATATTCCTGTATTCACCGGGGCTCATCAGATTGCGTGAGAGGTCGATATACTGAAATTTTATCCTGCGTTCCTTGAAGTAACGCTCCGCCTTCTTAGTGTCAAAGCACTTGGGTTTGCCGTAGATCTGAATATTCATACCAGCACCTGCCTCATTTTATTATTGACAATTATACTTTAAAATAATAGAATTGTAAAGCACGGGGGTGAGATCATGAGGATATCCATACCGGAAAACGTAAAAACTGCGCTGGATCTGATAGAAAGGAACGGCTATTCCGCCTATATCGTAGGCGGCTGCGTCAGGGACTGCGCCATGGGCAAGGAGCCACACGACTGGGATATGACGACGTCCTCACCGCCCGGGGAGACCGAGCGGATATTTTCCTCCTTCAGGGTTATACCCACGGGTATAAAGCACGGTACGGTAACGGTCATCATAGACGGCACGCAGATAGAGATAACGACGATGAGGACCGACGGGGACTATCTCGACTCCCGCCATCCTGAAAACGTGAGCTTTACGGACGATATAAACGAGGATCTCAGCCGCCGCGATTTTACAATAAACGCGATCGCATACAATCCCGCCACGGGAGCCATTGACCCGTTCGGCGGTCTGGAGGATATCAAAAACAGGCGGATAAAATGCGTCGGCGACCCGGACAGGAGATTCGGGGAGGACGCGCTGAGGGTGCTCAGGGCTATCAGGTTTTCAAGCGTGCTGGACTTCGAGATAGAAGAAAAAACCGCCGGGAGCGTTATACGCAACAGGGCTCTGCTCAAAAACATCTCCGCAGAGCGCAAGAGGGATGAGCTTGGGAAGCTGCTCTGCGGCAAGAACGTCGAGGACGTCCTGACGAAATACAGCGAAGTGATCTTCACCGTCATACCGGAGCTTGAAGCCCTGGACGGCTTCGACCAGCGCACCCCCTACCATATTTACGACATATGGCTCCATACGGTCAAGGTCGTATCGGCAATAAAGAACACCCGGGAGCTCAAGGTCGCCGCCCTGCTCCACGATATCGGCAAGCCGGATAAATTCACCGTCGATGAAAACGGCTGCGGCCATTTCAAGGGGCATCCTGAGGTCAGCGAGAGAATGAGCCGCGAAATACTCGGGCGGCTCAAATTTTCAAATGAGGAGATCATGACGATCTGCCTCGCAGTGAGATACCACGACCTGCGCCCGGACGGCACCAAGCGGCAGCTTGTGAAGTGGTGCTCAAAATACGGCATGGACAACATCAGGAACGCGGTCGAGATAATGAAGGCGGACGCCGCCGCGCAGAATCCGGATTTTTTTGAGAAGCGGAACGAGCTGTACCGCAAAACAGATCTTATCCTTGACGAGATCAAGGATAGAAAGCTCTGCCTGACTCTGAAGGAGCTGAGAGTCGACGGAAACGACATGGCGGCGATGGGTCTGAGCGGCAGGGATATAGGCGCGGCTCTTGAGTTTTTGCTCGATTCGGTGCTCGACGGGAAACTTGATAATGACAGAAAAAAACTGCTCTCGGCGGCAGAATCCGAATTTCGGAGCAAATTAAAATAAATTTCAAAAAGGTATTGACAAATATCATACTTTTTGATATAATTTCAAACGTTCCTTGAGGAACTCCGAGCGAGAGTGGCGGAATCGGCAGACGCGCACGTTTGAGGGGCGTGTGGTAATCCCGTACGGGTTCAAGTCCCGTCTCTCGCACCAAAAAAGCACTGCAGCCTTTAGGTTGCGGTGCTTTTTTTATACGGGACTTGAACCCTAAGAGGGTGAGCGGCGTCAAAAAAACAGTCCGGTGGACTGTTTTCAGCCGCGAAGTCCGAGGCGGGTACTGCCGCATAGCGGCGGTCGCCGAGGATGCAGCCTGCGAAGCAGGCGTGTCCCGTCTCTCGCACCAAAGCGAAAATCCTGTCGCGTAAGCGGCGGGATTTTTGCTTTCTTATTCATTTTTAATTCTTCAGTATTCATTATTCATTAATGCATTGACAGGATTTTCTAAATGAATAATGAATACTTAAAAATGAATAACCGTCTAATACACTCGGCAACGCAGATTTTGTGCTGAATTTCTATGGAGAACCGTCCCCTGTGTTTTCCATAAGGCCAAAGAATAACCAGTATATTATTTGTTATCAATTTGTGTATTCTTATCCCTTGACGGGCAATTCATTGTGCAGGCGGTGCAGCAGCCGTCGCAGCCGGTCCTGCCTTTTTTGCGGTCGCGCCTGATCATTACAAACGTCATCACGATCACCGTGACTATGACCGCGATTATCAGATAATCCCAAATCCCCATATCATCACTCACCTTATAACCGCGTTCGCTATCAGTGTGAACAGGAACGCCGCTATCCATGCGACGGCGCACTGAAATACTGCCACAAACAGCGCCCAAAGCGCCCCGAGCTCACGCCTTATGGCGGATATCGCCGCGACGCACGGCGTATAGAGCAGGCTGAAAACGAGCATTGAGCCTGCCGCGACGGGCGTCAGAGCCGTGGCAATGGCTCCCTCACCGTAGAGCACCTGCATGGTTGCGACGACTCCCTCCTTCGCCATGAATCCGCTGATGAGCGAGGTGCATATGCGCCAGTCGCCCAGGCCAAGCGGCTTGAACGCCGGAGCTATCGCACCTGCGATCACCGCCATGATGCTGTTTTGAGAGCCGCTGACGAGGTTGAAGCGGAAATCGAAGCTCTGCAGGAACCAGACCACGATCGTCGCAACAAGAATGACCGAAAAGGCGCGCTGCAAAAAGTCCTTCGCCTTTTCCCACATGAGCTGGAGCGTGGATCTCGGGCTCGGGAGGCGGTAGTTCGGCAGCTCCATGACAAAGGGAACGGCCTCACCGCGGAACATGAATTTTTTATTGATAAAGGCTATGAGTATGCCGATAAGTATTCCGAGCATATACAGACCGGTCATTATCAGTCCGCCCTTGCCGGGGAAAAAAGCGTTGACAAAGAACGCGTAGATGGGCAGCTTCGCCGTACAGCTCATAAACGGGGTGAGCAGTATCGTCATCTTACGGTCGCGGGCGCTCGGGAGAGTCCTTGTAGCCATGACTGCGGGGACGGTACAGCCGAAGCCTATGAGCATAGGCACTATACTCCTGCCCGAAAGTCCGATTTTTCTGAGCAGCTTATCCATCACAAAAGCCACCCTCGCTATGTATCCGCTGTCCTCGAGCAGGGACAGGAAGAAAAACATTATAACCACTATCGGTATGAAGCTCAGAACGCTGCCGACGCCCTCGAAAATGCCTTTGATGATAAGCTCATGCAGCACATTGTTGATATTTGCCGCTGTCAACGCGGCGTCAGTCACCGCGGTGAGCTTATCTATTCCGATCTCAAGCAGATTCTGCAAAAATGCGCCTATCACATTGAAGGTCAGGAAAAACACAAGACCGATTATGGCTATGAAGATCGGTATGGCGGTATACTTGCCGGTCAGGACGCGGTCGATCTTTTCGCTTCTGATATGCTCCCTGCTCTCGACCGGCTTGACAAGGCACTCCGCGCAGAGCTTGCTGATAAAGGTGAAGCGCATATCCGCCATGGCCGCGCTCCGGTCAAGCCCGCTCTCCTTTTCCATTTGTATAATGATATGCTCTATCATCTCCTGCTCGTTCTCATCAAGGCCGAGCCGTTCCTTTATCAGACTGTCACCCTCTATGACCTTGCAGGCTGAAAACCTCAGCGGCAGTCCCGACGCCTCGGCGTGATCCTCTATCATGTGGGATATCGCGTGAATGCATCTGTGCACGGCGCCGCCTCTCCTGTCCTTCTGGCAGAAATCCTGCTTGACCGGCTTTTCCTGATACTCGGCAACATGGACGGCGTGGTAGACAAGCTCGTCTATACCCATGCCCTTGGCCGCCGATACGGGAACGACCGGGACCCCGAGCGTCTCTTCCATCAGATTGACGTCGACAGAGCCGCCGTTGCCCGTCAGCTCGTCGATCATATTCAGCACGATCACCATGGGTCTGCCCATTTCAAGAAGCTGCATGGTCAGGTAGAAATTCCTCTCCATATTGGTGGAATCGACTATATTGATTATACCGTCCGGCTTTTCATCTATAACAAAATTTCTGGAGACGATCTCCTCGCTCGTATACGGGGACATGGAGTATATTCCCGGCAGGTCGGTTATCATCGTGTTCTTATGATGGAGGATCTCGCCGTCCTTGCGATCCACCGTGACCCCGGGGAAATTGCCGACGTGCTGGTTGGCTCCGGTCAGCCTGTTGAAAAGAGTGGTTTTGCCGCTGTTCTGATTGCCGACAAGGGCAAACGTCAGCACATGGTCGCCGGAGAAGGCGGGAGGGCTGGCGTTATCCATCTCCTTGTGCGCACCGGGCTCGCCTATCGAGGGATGCTCGCGGGTCTTTTTCGGCGCCCTTCTCTGAGTATTCTGCGCCGTATCAACAATATAGGGCTTGCCGACAGTTATCTTTCCTGCGTCGTCCAGCCTAAGAGTCAGCTCGTAGCCGTGGATCATTATCTCTATCGGGTCGCCCATGGGGGCGTATTTCACGACCTTGATCTCCGCGCCGGGGATGATGCCCATATCAAGAAAATGCTGCCGCAGGGCGCCGTCGCCGCCTACAGCCTTGATCACAGCCGATTGGCCTGTTTTAACATCTTTCAGAGTGTATGACACGCTGTTCTCCATAATTAACTTCCTCCGAATGTTTATCTGCAAATATGTTAGCACGGTCTAACTCTAAAATCAAGTATTTTTTATGTTTTTCTTTTACGGGAGGATCACAACTTGTCAAAAGTTTGCCGATCATCAAATCCATTCAAATTTATCCGTCAAACTCATCAACAGAATACACTGATACCGGTCTAAATTTTATGTATAATATGACGAAAATATTGTTTTGGTTTGACAAGTACATAGAGAAACTGTATAATGATTAGCAACTTTAAGAAACGCGGAGGCTCAGTTGATGTCCCGGGAAGGAACCTCGTGCAAAAAGTGCATACATTACACCGACAGCATAAGCGCCGAAGGCTTTTGCAAATACTACCGTCACAATATCACCATACCGGATAAAATCTGCAGTATGTACCGGACGGAAGATCCGGGCGCGGGCAACGCCCCTCCGGCGGAGACAGACCTGAGTCTGCCCGAAAGCTTTAAAAAGGACGGCAGATCCTTCCTGCTGATACCGGGTATTATAAGCTGCCTGCTGATATTCCTGATCTGTGTGGTATTCATGTCCCCGTTTGAGCTGTCGCTGATCAAACACAGCGGCATTTCAATACTGACCAAGGTCGCTGTATCAGCCGCCATATCGCTGACAGTCATAGGGTTCTTCCTTTTTGTACTGTTCCTGACGATGAAATTCCGTCCCGTGAGGATAATTGTTTCCGTGATCGCGGTAGTCGTGATAATATTTACGCTGTTCAACTACAACACACTGTGGTACTACGTCAACTCATTCTTCTCGGAGCTAATCGAAATCATTTTCAATATGTAAAGATTTAAGTCTGATCTGCCGATTTACGGCAGAATTGCTTAAATCTTTATTTTTTTTGCAAAAATCTATTGGAACACAGGCAAAAATAGAGTATAATATATCAGTATACAATTATTATCGGCAACTGTGGCCGGGGAGGAATGGCTTTGGCGGCAAAATATTCTATCTCACTTGCTAAAATAGTTGAAACGCACGGCTTCGAGGTCGTGTACGCTCACAAGGATATCCGTGAAATCTTCGTCACCTCCCCCGACGTCTACCGTCCGGGTCTTATCTTCGCGGGCTTTACAAAATACTTCGATCCCGAGCGCATCCAGTTTCTCGGTATAGCGGAGTTTGAGTATCTGCACAGCTTTAAATACGAAGAAATGATCCGAAAGATCAAAAGACTGCTCTCAAAAAAACCGGTCGCCGTGGTTCTGACGAGGAATCAGGAGTATCCCGAGGAGTTCATCGAGCTTGCGGAAAAATACGGCGTTCCCCTGCTGCGCACCGCAGACGGGACTTCAGGCTGTATGTCCACCCTGATCGCCTACCTGAATGTTGAGCTTGCCCCGAGGATAACGCGCCACGGAGTTTTTGTCGAGGTCTACGGCGAGGGCGTTCTGATACTCGGCGACAGCGGAGTGGGCAAGAGCGAAACCGCCCTCGAGCTGATCAAGCGCGGCCATCGCCTCATCGCCGACGACGCCGTCGAGATACGCAAGGTCTCGCATAAAACTCTCGTCGGCTCCGCGCCGGAAAACATCAGGCATTTCATCGAGCTGCGCGGCGTGGGCGTTGTAAATGCGCGCAGGCTCTTCGGCGTAGGCTCGGTCAAGATGTCCGAAAAAATAGATATGGTCATTGAGCTTGAGCCCTGGAACCCCGAAAAGACCTATGACAGGCTCGGACTCGAGACGGAAAAAATGGATATTCTCGGCGTAAAGGTACCTATATCAGTCGTACCGGTAACGCCCGGAAGAAATATTTCAATAATAATCGAAGCCGCCGCTATGAACAACCGGCAGAAAAAGATGGGCTATAACGCGGCAAGGCAGTTGCTCCACAACCTCGGAATGACGGACGACGTCACGCCCGAGCAGAAGGAGCTTGAAATCTGGCATAATTTTTAAGGAGGACGCTGAATGTACAAGATAGGAGTTGACCTCGGCGGCACAAACATCGCCGTCGGAGTAGTGGACGAGAATTACAGGATCATAGGCAGGGGCAAGAGAAAGACTGCTCTGCCGAGGCCTGCCGATGAAATATTTGACGATATAAAGGCCGCAATAGACCTCGCCATTGCAGACGCAGGTATCTCGCCGGATGAGGTGAGCTCGATAGGCGTCGGCGCACCGGGTTCTGTAAACAAGGAAAAAAGACTGATAGAATACGCCAACAACCTCGGCTTCAACAACGTGCCGGCATACAGTATGCTCGAGGAGCGGACCGGCAAGCCCTGCTTCTTTGAGAACGACGCGAACGCCGCCGCTCTGGGCGAGGCTTACGCCGGGGCCGGCAAGGGCGCAAAGAGCTTTATCGCCCTGACCTTCGGCACCGGAGTAGGCGCCGGAATAGTCATCGACGGCAAAATATACACCGGCTTCAACGACGCCGGCGGCGAGATAGGCCACATGGTCATCTGCGTTGACGGTATCCCCTGCAACTGCGGCAGACGCGGCTGCTGGGAGGAATACGCCTCCGCCACAGCCCTTATCTCTCAGACCAAAAAGATGATGAACGAGCATCCCGAGAGCAAAATGTGGAAAATAGTTGACAACGACCCTGCAAAAATAAACGGCAGAACGCCGTTTCAGGCCATGTATCAAGGCGACGCTCCTGCCAAAGAGGTCGTGGACAGGTACATATACTACATGGCGGCAGGAATCACGAATGTGGTAAACATCTTCCAGCCCGAGATCATCTGTATCGGCGGCGGCATCAGCCATGAGGGCGACAATCTGCTCAACCCGGTCAAGGAGATAGTGGCAAAGGAAAGGTACACAAAATATGCCGACAAGCAGACGAAGATCTGCCGCGCAGCCCTCGGCAACGACGCCGGAATAATCGGCGCGGCTCTGCTCGGATAACATCTTGATTTTTGAGGTTTTACAATGAATTTTGATAATGTTTGCTCCTTCGCCCTCGATCAGGGCTGCGAGGTTATAAGAAACGCTCCGTTAAGCCGGTACACCACCTTCCGTACCGGCGGTGAAGCCGCAGTAATGATCATACCGCAGAACGACGTTATGCTCGCCGCAGTCTTGAAAAACCTGAGCATGAACGGCATCGATCCACTGATCCTCGGCAACGGCAGCAATATGCTCGTGAGCGACAACGGGCTTGACAACGTGGTTATAAATATGTGCCGTCCGAGCGCCGGTATCCGCCTTACGGACGACGGAATCATTGAGTGCGACGCCGGAGTCACTATGTCAAAGCTCTGCAATTTTGCGCTTGAAAAAAGCCTGACGGGGCTCGAATTCGCATTCGGCATCCCCGGTACTGCCGGAGGCGCGGCGTTTATGAACGCAGGGGCCTACGGCGGCGAGATGAAGGACGTGCTTGTCGCCTGCTCCCACCTTGACAGGAACGGCGAGCCCGGCATGCTCAAGGGCGATGAGCTGGAGCTCGGGTACAGGACGAGCGCGTATGAAAAGAACGGTTATATCATCACCAAGCTCTATCTGAAGCTCGCCGGGGGCAGCAGAGAAAAGATACACGCCGAAATGCAGGAGCTTCTGCAAAGGCGCAGGGACAAACAGCCCCTCGAATATCCGAGCGCGGGCAGCACCTTCAAGCGCCCGGAGGGTCATTTTGCGGGGAGGCTGATAGAGGAGTGCGGGCTGAAGGGAAGCTCCATAGGCGGAGCTAAGGTCAGCGAAAAACACGCCGGTTTCATAATAAATACCGGCGGCGCAACCTCCTCGGACATCATAAAGCTTATAAAACACGTTCAGGACACAGTATTTCGGGAAAAGGGCGTTATGCTCGAGCCTGAGGTGAGAATCATCGGGGAATAGGAGAAAAATCATGGAACTGCTCATAGTTACGGGAATGTCGGGAGCCGGAAAATCCGCCGTTATAGACGCGCTTGAGGATCTCGGATACTTCTGCGCCGACAATATGCCGCCGGCGCTGATACCGACGATAGCCCAGTTTGTCAACACCTCCAACGAGGTTCAGAAGAAGGTCGCGACCGTCACGGATATCCGCGTCGGGAAAAAATCGCTCATGGATTTTTACAAGACCTTTGAGACACTGAAAAAAATGAATTACAGCTACAAGATACTCTTTGTGGACGCCTCGGACGACGTGCTGCTCAGGAGGTACAAGGAGACAAGGAGAAAGCATCCTCTGCTCGACGAATTCGAGGGCTCCCTGAGCCAGTGCCTTGCCAAGGAGCGCGAGATACTTATGAATATCCGCACCGAAGCCGACTTTGTTATAGACACCTCAAAGACGACCGTCGCCGAGTGCAAGCACAGGGTCAACGAGCTCTTCCTCGACAACCCCGACATGGCTCTGCGCATACGCTGTATGTCGTTCGGATTCAAGTACGGCATACCGAGCGACGCCGATATAGTGTATGACGTCAGGTGCCTGCCGAATCCGTTCTATGAGCCGTCGATGAAGCACAAGACGGGTCTCGACAAGGACGTCTCCGATTTCGTGCTGAAATACGAGCAGTCGAGGAACATCCTCGCAAAGCTCAACGATCTGATAGAATACACCATCCCCTTTTACATCGAGGAGGGCAAAAGCCAGCTCGTTATAGCCATAGGCTGCACGGGCGGCAGACACCGCTCCGTATGCTTTGCGGAGAACATCAAGGACAATCTTGTCAAAAAGGGATATAACGTCTCGATCAAGCACAGGGATTTCGACAAATAACGGGAGCGCATCATGTCTTTTACCAGAGAAGTGAAAACGGAGCTCTCTGCTCTGAAATATGACGACGAATGCTGTAAACGCGCATACGCTTACGGCTTTCTGATTTTCGGCAAAAGCTTCTCATCCCGTTCGATCACCTGCGCCTCGGAGTACGGAGCGGTCATTAGATCATTCCATACCGCCCTGCTCGACGCCGCAGGGGTGAACGCGGCAACGGAGAGGCTAAAGGGCGGCAAATACATCCTGCGCGTCGCCTCCCCTGCCGACAGAAAAAAGACGCTCGAGGCCTTTGACCACTCTCCCGGAGAGGTCACGCTGAGGATAAACCACGGCATTTTTGAAAACGACGCCTGCTACGGAGCCTTTCTGCGCGGAGCCTTCATGGCGTGCGGCTCGATAGCGAATCCGGACAAGAATTATCATATGGAGTTCGTGGTCTCGCACAACAAGCTCAGCCTGGATCTGTTGAAGATAATCACGGATCTGGATCTCAAGGCCAAGTATATACTCAGAAGGTATTCGCACGTCGTCTACCTCAAGGAGAGCGAGAGCATCGAGGATCTGCTGACCACCATGGGTGCGACGGAATCGACCCTAAAGCTCATGGAGATCAAGATAAACAAGGACGTCAAGAACAAAATCAACAGGAAGATGAATTTTGAGAGCGCAAACCTGAGCCGCGTTATCGACGCGGGACTTGTTCAGGCGCACGCCATCAAGCTCCTAAAGGATAACAAAGCGCTCGACACTCTCGAAGACAGTCTCAGGGAGCTCGCCGTGCTGAGATATGAAAACCCCGATATGTCATTAAAACAACTCGGAGAAGCGCTGAGCACCCCTCTTTCACGCTCGGGAGTCAACCACAGGCTTTCCAAAATAGTGAAGCTCGCAAAACAATACGAAAAATAAAGGAGGCGCGGCAATGTCGGGATTCACGCATCTGCATCTTCATACGCAATACAGCCTGCTCGACGGCGCCTGCCGCCTCGACGAGCTGCTCGATCGGGCAAAGGAGCTCGGTCAGAATTCCATAGCTATCACCGACCACGGCGTCATGTACGGCGCGGTTGATTTTTATAAAAAGGCGAAAGCGAGGGGCATAAAGCCGATAATCGGCTGTGAGTGCTACCTTGCCGCGAGGTCAAGATTTGACAAGGTGCACGCCCTCGACAGCGAAAGATCGCACCTTGTGCTCCTGTGCAAAAACAAGACGGGGTATCAAAATCTTATCGCCATGGTTTCAAAGTCCTGGACAGAGGGCTTCTACACAAAGCCGCGAATAGACAGGGCTCTGCTCGAGGAATACCACGAGGGAATAATAGCCCTCTCCGCCTGCCTCGCCGGCGAGATACCGCGCGCTCTGACCGCCGGAGACTATGAGGGCGCGAAAGAGAAAGCTATCTGGTACGACAAGGTGTTCGGCAGGGGCAATTTTTATCTGGAGCTGCAGAACCACTCCCTGCGCGACCAGCAGAGGATCGAGCCCATGCTCATCAGGCTTTCAAAGGAGACGGGCATACCCCTCGTTGCCACCAACGACACGCACTACGTCCACCGCGAGGACAGCAAGATACAGCAGGTGCTCATATGCATAGCCACAAACACGACTATCGGTCAGGGCAACGGGCTTGAATTTGAGACGGACGAGTTCTACCTCAAATCCGAGGACGAGATGAGGGCGCTCTTCTCCCATATCCCGGAGGCAGTTGACAATACTCAGGTAATAGCCGATCAATGCTCCTATGATTTTGAATTCGGCAACACCAAGCTCCCCCACTTTGACGTCCCCGACGGCAGAGATCATTTTGATTGGTTCAGGGAGCAGTGCTATGCAGGGCTTTACAGACGGTACGGAGAAGATCCTCCCGGGGAATACCGCCAAAGGCTCGATTACGAGCTCGGCGTCATAGACAAGATGGGCTATGTAGATTATTTCTTGATCGTCCACGACTTTATCCGCTACGCCAAATCAAAGGGTATACCCGTCGGCCCCGGCAGAGGCTCCGGCGCAGGCAGTCTTGCCGCCTACTGCATAGGTATTACCGGTATCGACCCGATGAGATACAGCCTGCTCTTTGAGCGCTTCCTCAATCCCGAGAGGGTCAGTATGCCTGATTTTGATATCGACTTCTGCTATGAGAGGCGCGGCGAGGTCATAGACTACGTAGTAAATAAATACGGAGCGGATCATGTGGCGCAGATAGTGACCTTCGGCACCCTTGCAGCAAGGCAGGCTATCCGCGACGTGGGACGGGCCATGGGGCTGGCTTACAACACGGTGGACAACGTATGCAAGCAGGTCCCGCGCGAACTGAATATAACAATAGAAAAGGCGCTGAAAAAATCGCCGGAATTCAAGGCTCTGTACGACGGCTCTGATGAGATACGCGAGCTTATCGACACAGCCATGAAGGTCGAGGGTATGCCGAGGCACACCTCCACCCATGCGGCGGGCGTGGTCATCACCCGCGACCCGGTCGCCGCCTACGTCCCCCTCGCCCTCAACGACAACTCCCCGGTGACCCAGTTCACCATGACTACTCTCGAGGAGCTCGGTCTGCTCAAAATGGACTTCCTTGGCCTGCGCACCCTGACAGTTATCAGCGACGCCGAAAAGATGATAAGGATAGGCGACAGGGATTTTGATATCGGCAAGGTCAGCGTATCCGATAAGAAAACCTATGAGATGATGTCGACCGGCATGACAGACGGAGTTTTCCAGTTTGAATCCGCAGGCATGAGAAACGTGCTCGTCTCGCTGAAGCCGGAGAACATCGAGGATCTTATCGCCGTTATCTCTCTTTACAGACCCGGGCCTATGGACTCAATAGACACTTATATCAATAACCGCAGGCACCCCGAAAACACGGTGTATAAAACGGAGAAGCTCAGAGATATACTTGAGGTCACAAACGGCTGCATGGTCTATCAGGAGCAGGTCATGCAGATATTCCGCTCGCTCGCAGGTTATTCCTACGGCAGAGCTGACATAGTACGCCGCGCCATGTCAAAGAAGAAGCATGACGTTATGGAACGGGAAAGGCACAACTTCGTCTACGGTCTCATAAATGAGGACGGCTCCGTAGAGTGTGACGGCTGCATCAAGAGAGGTATCCCGGAGGACGTGGCTAACAGCATCTTTGACGAGATGTCCTCCTTCGCCTCATACGCATTCAACAAATCCCACGCGGCGGCATACGCCTACGTCGCTTATCAGACGGCGTATCTCAAATGCCACTATCCCTGCGAATTCATGGCGGCTCTGATGTCGAGCGTGCTTGACAGCTCGACCAAGATAGCGGAATACTCGAACGAGTGCGCCAGGATAGGCATAAAAGTCCTGCCTCCCCACGTCAACGAGAGCAACGATACCTTTACCGTAAGCGGCGGCAATATCCGCTTCGGCCTGCTCGCGATAAAGAATCTCGGGAAAAACTTCATCCGGGATATAATCGCGGAGCGCAGAGCCGGTGCCTTCACCTCTTTCTACAATTTCTGCTCAAGGATGTACGGCGCGGACTTCAACAAGCGCGCGGTAGAGGGGCTTATCAAATGCGGCGCTCTCGACGGGCTCGGCGCCAACCGCAGGCAGATGCTCATGGGCATGAACGAGATAATCGAAGAGCTCGACAACCGTAAGAGAAGGAACGTCGACGGTCAGATAGGTCTGTTTGACGCTCAGCCGGACGGCGGCGGCAACGCCAACGAGCCGGAGCTGAAATACCGGGACGAGTTCCCCAAAAGTGAGATTCTCGCCATGGAGAAGGAAACAGTCGGTCTTTATCTGTCGGGACATCCCATGGCTGAATATGATAAAACGGCGAGAGAATTGAGATGCGTCAGAATATCCGAGCTGCTCGCCGCGGACGACGCGCTCTCCCCTCACAGGGACGGCGAAAGAGTCAGAATAATGGGAATAATATCTTCCGTAAAGAAAAAGACGACAAGGAGCGACACGACAATGGCGTTCCTGACGGTGGAGGACACCTACGGCTCCATCGAGGTCATAGTATTCCCGAAAACGCTGATGAAAAATCTGCTGCTCATCTCGGAGGGCAGGATCGCAGTCATTGACGGCAGGCTCGACCTGCGCGACGACGAGCCGGCAAAGGTCGTTTGCGAATTCATTTCCGAGCCATCAAAGGCCGCCGAAATCGCCGCTCCAGTGAGCGAAAACTCAGGCGACGGCGGCCGCGCAAAAAGGCGAAGCGGCCTTTTTCTCAGATTTCCCTCAGCGGACTGCCCCGAGCTTGTTCAGGCGAAAAAGCTGCTCGCGATTTTCGACGGCGGAGCAACTCCGGTCTACTTCTATTTCAGCGACACCGGCAAATACATCGCCATGCCCGTTAATGAACACATAGCCATGAACGAGCCTCTTGCGAACGAGCTGAAGAGGGTCATCGGAGACGATAATGTTGTTATCAGATAAATGATATGATTTTATTTGACATTTTTCTTGATTAGGTGTATCATTATGATTATGTGATTCCAAGGAGGAGCTTATTGATGAAAACTATCGGTGTATTGACAAGCGGCGGGGACGCCCCGGGCATGAACGCCGCAATCAGAGCGGTAGTCAGAACCGCTTGCGAAAACGGTATAAAGGTTTACGGCGTGGACAGAGGCTTCCGCGGACTTATGAACGGCGATCTCATCCCCATGGAGATCCGCACGGTCTGCGATATCATACACAGAGGCGGCACTGTGCTCCATTCGGCAAGAAGCAGAGAGTTTTCCACAGAGGAAGGTATGCAGAAGGCCGTCGAGATCTGCAAAGCTTACAATATTGAGGGTATGGTCGTTATAGGCGGCGACGGCTCGTTCAGAGGAGCACGCGATCTCTCCGAGCGCGGCATCCCCTGCATCGGCATCCCCGGCACAATTGACAACGATATCGCCTGCTGTGACTATACTATCGGTTACGATACCTGCCTTAACACCATCATGGATATGGTAGACAGAGTGCGCGACACCTCAGCCTCCCACGACCGCTGCTCTGTTATAGAGGTCATGGGCAGACGCGCCGGCTATCTCGCTCTTAACGCGGGTATTGCCGTGGGAGCCACAGCAATCCTAATCCCCGAGATCGAGTTCGATCTCAAACGCGACGTATTTGACAGGATCCGCCGCACCCAGCGAACGGGCAAAAAGCATTTCCTCGTGGTTGTCGCCGAGGGTATTTCCGCCGACGGTATCATTACGGTCGATGAGCTTGCCAAGGCCATCGAGGAGGAGACCGGTGTGGAATCCAGAGCCATGGTTCTCGCCCACGTTCAGCGCGGCGGCTCGCCGACGGTTCGCGACCGCGTTGTAGCGAGCCAGATGGGTTACAGGGCTGTTCAGCTCCTTATGAACGGCATAGGCAACCGCATAGTCGGAATGCAGAACGAAAAGATAATTGACGTTGATATTTTTGAAGCTCTGAACATGAAGAAGCAGATAGACATGGAGCTGTATAAAATGGCAAACATCATTTCTATCTGACATAAAGGAATAAAATTATGCTTAAAGACGAATTTTTGGAGCTTCGCCGCCGCATAATTGCAAAAGATTTCGCAAAAATGAACGATAAGCAGCAAGAGGCAATATTCTGTGTAAACGGCCCCTTGCTGCTTCTTGCAGGCGCCGGAAGCGGAAAAACCACTGTACTTGTAAACAGAATAGCCAACCTGATAAAATACGGCAACGCCTATAATTCAGAGAGCACCTCTTTTGAACCTACTCAAAATGACGTCGAGCTGATGAGAGCCTGTCTTGAGGATCCCTCGATAGATCCTTTCGACGTCGCCGGTCTTTTGAGTGTGGACGCGCCGCGTCCGTGGGAGATCCTCGCGATAACCTTCACCAACAAGGCCGCAAACGAGCTGAAAACACGTCTGGCAAGGCTGCTCGGCAGTGCGGCGGACGAGATATGGGCGAGCACGTTCCATTCCGCCTGCGCGCGTATCCTCAGGCGCAACGGGGAGGCTGTCGGCTACTCCAATCATTTTACCATCTATGACACCGACGACTCGAAACGCGTAATGAAGGAGACGCAGAGGATACTCAATATCAACGATAAGATCCTCTCCCACAAGACCATACTCCGGGAGATCAGCCGCGCCAAGGATATGCTGATCGGGCCGGAGGAATACATTGAAAACGCAGGCGCAGACGTTCGGCTGAAGACTATCGGCGACGCATATAAGTGCTATCAAAAGCTGCTGAAAACCGCCGACGCCATGGACTTTGACGATATTATTTTTAACACTGTTGAGCTTTTGAGAAAACACGCCGACATCCGCGAATACTATCAGTCGCGCTTCAAATACATCCTTGTGGACGAGTATCAGGACACCAACCACGCTCAGTATGTGCTCACAAGCATCCTCGCAGACAGGTACCGCAACATCTGTGTGGTCGGCGACGACGACCAGAGCATCTACAAATTCCGCGGCGCGACGATAGAGAATATCCTGAGCTTTGAGGAGCGCTACCCGGACGCGAAGGTCATAAGGCTCGAGCAAAACTACCGGTCGACGCAGACTATCCTCGATGCCGCAAATTCCGTGATAGCAAACAACACTCAGCGCAAGGGTAAAAACCTTTGGACTGCCAACGGAACGGGCAAAAAAATCATATTCAACACCTCCTACGACGAGCGCGAGGAAGCAAGATTCATTGCGGATACGGTCATCAAGAACGTTTCACAGGGCAAAAAGATGAGCGATCACGCTGTGCTTTACAGGATGAACGCTCAGTCAAACTCGATCGAAAACGCCTTTATCAGAGCGGCAGTCCCCTACCGCATCATTGGCGGCCTGAGATTCTATGAGCGCAAGGAGATAAAGGACGCCCTCGCGTACCTGACTGTTATCAACAACCCGTCCGACAGCGTAAGACTGCGCAGAATAATCAACGAGCCCAGAAGAGGCATAGGCGACACGACCATGAACCACGCCGCCGAAATAGCCGCAGGCCTCGGCATGAGCGTGTTTGAGGTCATAGCCTCGGCAGAGGATTATCCCTCATTGAGCCGTTCGGCAGGAAAGCTCGGTGAATTCTGTTCGCTGATATATGAGCTAACGGAGCAGTCGGAAAACCTGAGCCTGGACGAGCTGCTGGAGCTGACCCTCAACAAGACCGGGTATTACAACTATCTGAGGCTTGACCGCGACACCTGTGAGGACAGGATCGAAAATCTGAACGAGCTTAAGGCCAATCTTATCCGCTATCAGGAGGAGAGCGACGACCCGACTCTCAACGGTTTCCTTGAAGAAATAGCCCTGATGACCGATATCGACAACTACAATGCCGATACCGACGCGGTGGTTATAATGACCCTCCATTCCGCAAAGGGACTTGAATTCCCGGTGGTTTTCATCGTCGGCATGGAGGAAGGGATCTTCCCGGGTTACCAGTCAACATACAACCCCGACGAACTGGAGGAGGAGCGCAGGCTCGCATACGTGGGGATAACGAGAGCCAAGAATGAGCTCTACCTGACAAACGCACGGACGCGGCTGATGTTCGGCTCAACCATGCACAATCAGCCCTCGCGATTCGCCTCGGAGATACCGGAGGATCTGTTGGAGCGCACGGGAGTCACGTCATACAGCTCGTTCATCCACAGGGAGAGCGTCTTTGACGACGACTTTGAAGCGGAGCATTCCGTCAAAAAGCCTCAGCGCGGATTCTCTGCCCTGTCTGCTTCAAAAACAGCTCCGGGCACGGTTTAC